>DATMES010000024.1 GCA_035556555.1 Frankiaceae bacterium | reverse complement strand
TCAGGGGGCGGGTCAGGGGGCGGGTCAGGGGGCCGGCGCGGGGACCTCGGTGAGGGGGAAGGCGTCCTTCCAGACGGGCTCGTATCCGAGCCCGGTGAGCATGGCGGCCACCTCGGCGGGGCTGCGTTCGTCGGAGACCGCGAACTGCTCCTGCGCCTCGCCAGGGTGCGAGTAGCCGCCCGGCTCGGTCGACGATCCGGCGCTCATGTGCGTCACGGCGATGCGCACGAGGCCGTCGCGCAGCGCGGCCGGCTCGCGGGTGGAGAGCACGATGCCGGCCTCGGGCTCGTACAGCCGCAGCGCCGCCAGCGCCTGGACGTACTGCCTGTCGGTCACCGGCACGAGCGGCTGGTAGCCCGACGCGCTCGGCTTGATGCGGGGCAGCGAGACCGTCACCTCGGTACGCCAGTAGCGGCGCAGGAGGAACGCCGCGTGCGCGCCGAGCGCGAGCACGTCCGCGCGCCAGTCGTTGCTGAGCCCGAGCAGCGCGCCGATGCCGAGGCGGCGGATGCCGGCCTCGGCGGCGCGTTCGGTGGAGGCGAGGCGGCGGTCGTAGTCGCGCTTCCAGCCGGCGACGTGGACCTCGGCGTAGCGCGCCCGGTCGTACGTCTCCTGGTAGTGCACGACCCCCTCGACGCCGGCCGCGACGAGGCGCGCGTACGTGTCGTCGCTCCACGTCTGCGTCTCCAGCGAGATCGACGGCACGAACGGCCGCAGCCGTTCGACGACCTCGACGAGGTAGTCCTGCGAGACCTCGACGCGGTGCTCGCCGGAGACGAGGAGGAGGTGCCGGAAGCCGCGCTCGGTGAGCAGCCGCGCCTCGTTCTCGACCTCGTCGGGGCTCAGGGTGCGGCGCGGGACGTCGAGGTCCTTGGCGAACCCGCAGTACGTGCACGTGGACAGGCAGGCGTTGGAGACGTAGAGGGGGGCGAAGAGTCGTACGGCGCGGCCGAACCGCTGGAGCGTCAGCGCGGCCGCGGCCTGCGCCAGCTCCTCCACGCGCGCCTCGGCGGCGGGCGAGAGGAGCGCGGCGAGGTCGCGCAGGTCGCGCTTGTCGCGATGCAGAGCCGCCGTGACGTCGGCGTCGGTGGCGTCGTACGGCACCACGTCCAGCGCGGCCAGCTCGGCGGCGAACACCCCTGGGGTGGCGCTCACGAGAGGAAGCCGGTGAGCGGGCTCGACGCCTCGGCCTCGTCCCTCGGCGCGGCGCGGCCCGCCTGCCAGGCGAGGCGCCCGGCCTCGACGCCGAGGGCGAACGCCTTCGCCATCGCGATCGGGTCGCGGGCGACGGCGATGGCGGTGTTGACGAGGACGGCGTCGGCGCCGATCTCCAGCGCCATCGCGGCGTCGCTCGGCACGCCGAGCCCCGCGTCGACGACGACCGGCACGCTCGACTGCTCGACGATGATCTCGACGGCGTCGCGGGTGCGCAGCCCGCGGTTGGAGCCGATCCACGAGCCGAGCGGCATGACCGTCGCGCAGCCCGCCTCTTCGAGCCGCTTGCAGAGGACGGGATCGGCGGAGCAGTACGGCAGCACCGTGAAGCCCTCGGCCACGAGGCGTTCGGCGGCCTTCAGGGTCTCGATCGGGTCAGGCAGCAGCCAGCGCGGGTCGGGGTGCACCTCGAGCTTGACGAAGTCTGGCAGGCCGCCCGCGCGGGCGAGCCGGGCGAGGCGTACGGCGTCGTCGGCGTCCGCGGCGCCGGAGGTGTTGGGCAGCAGCAGGACGCCGGCCGGGATGGCGTCGAGGATGTCACCCTCGCCGGCTCGCGTGACGTCCACGCGGCGCAGCGCGACGGTGACGATCTCGGTGCCGCTGGCGACGATGGAGTCGCGCATGACGGCGTTCGAGGAGAACTTGCCCGTCCCCAGCAGCAGCCGCGACGCGAACGTCCTGTTGCCGATGATGAGCGGGTCGTCGGTCACACGGTGAAGTCTACGTTTCGTTGTCCGGGCCGCCCGCCTTGAAGCGGCGGAGGACCAGCGCCCCGACGACGAGCACGACGGCGACGACGCCGATGACCTCGGGCAGACCCGTGACGGGGAGCATGGCGCCGACGTTAGATGCCAGGGTCGGCCAGCCGCAACGAGTTGAGGCGAGTCTCCGTCGCGTCGATCTGCGCGACGACGCTGGCGACGCTCGGCGGGACGGCCACGTCGGCCTCGCTGTACAGGAAGATGTTGAGGACGTCGTTCGCGCCGACCTGGAGCCCGCGCGTGACGCAGAACTCCCCCAGCGCGAACTCCCACGAGAACACCCCGCCGCTCTCGTCCGACGCGACGTGGCAGTAGTACGTAAGGAAGCGGTTGCCCTGCAGGGCGTAGTGCCGTACGCCGCCACGGCCCTCGCTCTGGAACACGAAGCCGATCGACTCCAGGTCGTCCGTGAACATCTCTACCTCCGTCGGACGACCGGGTCGACGCCGTTGACGACATCGTGCACCGGCTCGCCGCTGACCGCGCGGCGGAGGTTGTCCTGGACGGCGACCGCGATACGGAGCCGGGCCTGCGCGGTGGCGCCGGCAACGTGCGGGGAGAGCAGAACCCGATCGTGGGTCCGCAGCGGTGAGTTCGCGGGGAGCGGCTCGGTGTCGTACACGTCGAGCGCCGCGCCCAGGAGGTGCCCCTCGTCGAGCAGGCGCGGGATCGCGGCCTCGTCGACGATGCCGCCGCGGGCGGCGTTGACGAGGACGGCGCCGTGCGGGAGGCGGCGCAGGCGCTCCTCGGTGAGGAGGCCGCGCGTGGCGTCGCCGAGCGCGATGACGACGACGAGCACGTCGCTGGTCGCGAGCAGGTCGTCGAGGCCGGTGCTGTCCGGGCGCGGCGTACGCGTCCAGTACGACACCTCGCACCCGAACGCGCGGAACCGCTCCGCCGCCGCCTGCCCGACAGCCCCCCACCCGACGATCCCGACCCGGCGGCCTGCGAGCTCCAGGCACCCGTGGACGGCGAGGTCCAGCTGCGGCCAGCGCCCGGCGCGTACCTCGCCGTCGGCCCACAGCAGGCTGCGCGACGTGGCGAGCGCGGCGAGCACGCACCACTCGGCGACGGCAACGGCGTTGACCCCGGCGGTGTTGGCAACGGGGATCCCGGCAGCGGCGCAGGCAGCGAGGTCGATGTGCTCGACGCCCACGGTCGGTTGCTGCACGAACGCGAGCCGCGGCGCGTTGGCAATGAGGTCGGCGTCCACGCGCAGCAGCCCGGTGAAGTCCCCGAGCAGCAGGTCCGCGTCGGCAACGGCCGCCCGGGCCCCCTCGGGAGTCCGCTCGTCAGGCACCCGGATGTCCACGGGGAGCCCCGGCGCGAAGCCGGCCACGGCCTCGGCCGGCATCGGTACGAGCGCGGTGAGCCGCCAGTCCGCCACGGGGCGGAGGTTACTGGTGAGTAGCGGCTCCCGCCGAGCGTGAACTGGTGAACCGCGACGTCGCTACTCACCAGTAGCTTCCGGGCCAGGCCGAAGTGTCGTCACACCAGACCCACTTGTCACATGAGCACCACGTCGCCTACTGTGGTGGGCGCGGCAGGGGAAGGCCGCCTCGCGTCCGCGCGCGCTCAGTCGGAGCGCGCCGCACCCGGTGAGGCAACCGACTCATGACCGAGCCGACCACCCCGGCCCGCACCCCTCTCGTACGCTCGCTCCTCCGCGTGCTCCTCGTCCCCGTGCTCCTCGCGGCGGTCGTGGGCGCGTCGGTCGGCGGCCCCGGCTGGATCAAGATCCGCCGCGGCGACACGCTGTCGGAGCTGGCCCTGAAGTACGGCACCAGCGTCGAGGCCCTGCGCGAGCTCAACGACCTCCCCGGCAACAACCTCATCATCGCGGGCCAGTGGCTGCGCATCGGCAAGGTGCCCGTCGTCACGAAGAAGGCGACGCCGGCAAAGCTGAAGCGCGTCGTGCGCGTCCACACCGTGCGCAGTGGCGACGGGCTGATCCGCATCGCGAACAAGTACGACGCCGACTGGCGCTGGATCGCCCGCCGCAACAAGGTCAGCGGCACGGTCGTCTACATCGGCCAGCGCCTGATCGTGCGCGAGCGCTTCGTCCGCGTCACCGCCGCCAAGAAGAAGAGCGCCCCGCAGTACGTCTCCAAGGAGTACGCCCGCAGCCTCGTCGCCAAGCACGCCCGGCTCTCCGGCGTGCCTGTGTCGCTGGCGCTGGCGCTGGCGTACAACGAGTCGGGCTTCCAGCAGCACGTACGGTCGAGCGTCGGCGCGGTCGGCGTCATGCAGGTGATGCCGACGACGGGCGAGTGGGTCGGCAAGTACCTCGTCGGCCGCACGCTCAACCTGCACAACGTCCACGACAACGTGCTCGCGGGCATCCGCTACTTCAAGCTGCTGCTCAAGATCACCGGCCGCTACGACCAGGCGCTCGCGGGCTACTACCAGGGCCTGGCGAGCGTGCGGAAGCGCGGGATGTACGACGACACGAAGGCGTACGTGAAGAACATCCTCGCGTTGCGTACGCGCTTCGGCGGATAGAACCGGACCTAGACTCGTGACCGTGGACACGTCGACCGCTCCCCTGCTCGGGACGGTTCTCGACGGCCGCTACCGCCTCGACGCGCTCATCGCGCGCGGGGGGATGGCGACGGTCTACGCGGGCTTCGACACGCGGCTGGACCGTACGGTCGCGGTGAAGGTCATGCACCCGCAGCTCGCCGCGGACGACGGGTTCGCGGAGCGGTTCCGCCGCGAGGCCAAGTCGGCGGCGCGGCTGTCGCACCCGAGCGTCGTCGCGATCTACGACCAGGGCGAGGCGGACGGCCACGTCTACCTCGTCATGGAGCACGTCAGCGGCCGCACGCTGCGCGAGGTGCTCCGCGAGCGCGGCAAGCTGCCGGCCGGCGAGGCGTTCGACGTCGCGACCGGCGTCCTCACGGCTCTCGGCGCCGCGCACAGGGCCGGCCTCGTGCACCGCGACGTCAAGCCGGAGAACGTCCTCGTCTGCGCGGACGGCACGGTGAAGGTCGCCGACTTCGGGCTGGCCCGCGCGGTGGAGGCCAACTCGTACAGCGTCGCCGACGGCACGCTGCTCGGCACGGTCGCGTACCTCGCCCCCGAGCAGGTCGTCACCGGCGCCGCCGACCCGCGCGCCGACCTGTACGCGCTCGGCGTCGTGCTGTACGAGCTGCTGACGGGGACGGTGCCGTTCGTCGGGGACACGCCGCTGGCGGTGGCGTACCGCCACGTCAACGAGGACGTTCCCGCGCCGTCGAGTGTTGCCCCCGAGGTGCCGGGGGCCGCCGACGAGGTCGTGCGCGCGGCGACGCGGCGCGAGGTCGACGAGCGCTACGCCGACGCCCAGACGATGCTCTCGGCGGTACGGCGGGCGCGCGCGACGTTCGGCAACGCCGACACCGCGATGATCCGGCTCGACGAGGCGCCGACGCTCGTCACGACCCTGCCGCCGGTCGTACCCACGCCTCCCACGACGCCGGTCAAGGCGAAGAAGGCGAAGCGCAAGCGCCGGCCGTGGCTGGTGTTCCTCGCGATCGCGACGGTCATCCTGCTCGTCGCGGGCGTGGCCGGCTGGTACCTCGGCACCGGCCGCTACTCCCGCGCGCCGAAGGTCGTCGGCCTCGACCGCGCGGCGGCGCTGGTGGCGCTGCGCGAGGCCGACCTGAAGGTGCGCGAGGGCAAGGGCGTCTACAGCGACACGGTCCCCAAGGGCGCCATCGCCGACCAGACCCCCGACGCCGGCGAACGCGTCAAGCGCGGCACCGTCGTGACGATCGCGTTCTCCCTCGGCGTGCGGATGGTCAAGGTGCCCGACCTGCGCGGCAAGACCGAGAAGGAGGCGACCGACCTCCTGCGCAAGGCCGACCTGCGCAAGGGCGCGGTGACCCGCAAGTACGACCTCACGGTCCCGAAGGGCCGGATCGTCAGCGCGTCCTCCCCCGCGGGTACGACGCTCCCCCACGACTCGCGGATCTCGCTCGTCGTGAGCGACGGCCCCGCGCCCGTGACGGTGCCCGACGTCCGGGGCCGCGCCCTGGACGAGGCGCGCCGCATGCTCACCGACGCGGGGCTGACCGTCAACGTCGTCGAGGAGTTCAGCGACACCGTCGAGAAGGGGCGCGTCATCGACATGGCGCCGACGCCCGCGACGAGCGTGCCGCGCGGGTCGGCGGTGACGTTGCGCGTCTCGAAGGGCCCGCAGATCGTCACGGTGCCCGACGTGCGCGGCGACTCCATCGAGCGCGCCACCGAACGCCTCGAGGCCCTCGGCCTGCGCGTGGTCGTGGACCACGTCCGCGGCGGCCACGGCGACATCGTCCTCGACCAGGACCCGCGCGAGGGGACGAAGGTGCGGATCGGCTCGACCGTCACGCTGGTCGCGTTCTGACGTAGCCTCCTCTGCGTGCCGCCACGCAAGCCTTCTCCGGTCGGCGCCCACATCTTCGTCGCGGGGGGGCTGGCCAAGGTCGGGCTCTCGTACGCCAGGGAGATCGGCGCCGAGGTCGTCCAGGTGTTCGTGTCCAACCCGCGCGGCTGGGCGCAGCATGGCGGGGACCCGGCGCAGGACACGGCGTTCCGCGACGGCTGCGGCGAGGACGGGACGGGCGTGTACGTGCACGCGCCGTACCTCGTGAACTTCGGCTCCCCCACCCCCGCGACGCTGGAGAAGAGCGCGTCTGCGCTGCGCCACTCGCTGCGCAGAGGGCGCGAGATCGGCGCGCGCGGCGTGGTCTTCCACGCCGGCTGCGTCGTCAGCGGCAACGACCCCGAGGCCGCGCTGCGGCAGGTACGCGACGTGCTGCGCCCCGTCGTCGCCGAGCTGTCCGACGACGACCCCGACGTGCTCGTCGAGCTCACCGCGGGCGGGCGCGGGTCGCTCGTGTCGACGCCCGCCGGCCTGCCGCCGTACCTCGACGCCCTCGAGTGGCACCCGAAGGTCGGGGTCTGCGTCGACACCTGCCACGCGATGGCGGCCGGTCACGACCTCGCGAGCCCGGGCGGGCTGCGGTCGTTCCTCTCGGCGGTCGTCAAGCAGGCGGGCCGCGGGCGGCTGCGCCTCGTCCACGCGAACGACTCGAAGGACCCGGCCGGGTCGGGCCGCGACCGCCACGAGGTGATCGGCAAGGGGACGATCGGGCTGGACGCGTTCAGGGAGCTGTTCGTGCACCCGGCGATGAAGGGCGTACCCGTCCTCATGGAGACGCCCGGCGTCGCGGCGGAGCAGCGGCGCGACCTGCGCGCGCTCAAGAGGCTGCGGCAGGACGCGCTGTCCCGATGACCTCGGTCGAGTGGGCGCGCTTCGCCGACCTGTCGCCGTACGTCCTCTACTCGGCGCTGCGGCTGCGGATCGCGGTGTTCGCGGTCGAGCAGCACTGCGTCTACCAGGACCTCGACGGCCGCGACCTCGAACCCGCGACGTGGCACGGGTGGGTAGCCGACGGCGACGACGTCGTGGCGTACCTGCGGATCCTCGACGACACCGTCATCGGGCGCGTCGTCACGTCGCCGTCCGCCAGGGGCCGCGGGCTGGGACGGCTGCTCATGACCTCCGCGCTCGAACGCTGCGCGCGCCCGGTGCGGATCGAGGCGCAGACGTACCTGCTCGACTGGTACGCGGCGTTCGGCTTCGTGCCGCGCGGCCCCGAGTACCTCGAGGACGGCATCCCCCACACGCCGATGGTGCTGCGTTAGAGGGTCCGGCACTCCGTGTCGCCGAAGACGACCGTGCCGTCCGTCCAGATCGCCCGCTCCTCGACGCAGAGGCGGACCGACACCGAGGGAGGCAGCACCAGGACTCCTGCACCCGCGGTCCGCGGCGCCGGAACGCGGGTGCTGACGCTGCCGGTGCTGCCGTCCGAGCCGTACAGCGTGCACGTCGCCGAGGCGAGCCCCGGCGTCGCGCCGCCGGCCGCCTCGGCGGTGACGACGACCTCGAACACGAGTGCTGCCGGGCCCGACCCGTCCCCCGTGCCCGTCGCGCCGACCAGGCAGTCCGCGTCGACGGAGGGCTCCGCGGCGTTCGCGGCGGGCATGGGAACGGCCGTCACGAGCGCGAGCAGAGCCAGCGCGTGTCGTCGTCGCATCAGCAGTCGGAGTCGGAGGCGCTCGCGCCGTCCATCACCCAGAACGCCGAGGCGTAGTAGCACGACCGGTACTCCCCCGCGGGGAGCACGACGACGTCGGTGCCGTACGCGCGCGGCCCCGGCACGGCGGTGCTGACCGTCGCGACCAGGCGGCCGCCCGAGTCGAAGAAGCGACAGGACGCGCTCGCCAGCGCGGGGCCCGCGCCGCCGGTCGCGATCGCGCTCACGACGACGTGGATGACGGAGAGGTCCGCGGTGGGGTCGTTCGTCGTGAGCCGGGCACAGTCACCGTCGACCGCCCCCTGTGACCGCACCTCGACGACGTCGGCGACGAGGCTCCCGACGTTGTCGTACGGCCCCCCGGGGTCCGCGATCCGGAACGTGAACGGCGCCCCCGTCCCCGGCTGCTCCCAGGTGTACGTGTGCGTCGTCGTGTACGGCTGGCTGCCGCACTCCGCCGTGGCGCCGTTCACCTGGAGGAAGCCACCGGGGAACCACGCGTCGCCGGCGGTCTCCGGGTTCCACCAGCCGCAGTCGGCGAGGTGCTGGCGGCCGTTGTACGAGTACGCGCCGGTGACGGTCACGCGGTACGTGGCGCCGACGATGGTGGTGAGCGGGCTCGTCACCATCGTGCCGTCGGAGGGGACGACCACGGGCCCGCCGGACAGCGGGCCCGCGGAAGCCGGTGCCGGCACGAGGACGGCCGCCGCGGCGACCACCGCGGCGACGAGCAGCCGGCGAGCCCTCACACGCGGTCGCAACGCTGCTCGATCGTCAGCTCGGTGCCGTCGCCGTAGATGACCCAGGCCTCGACGCAGATCTTCGGACGCTTGACGTTCTCGACCCGCTCCGGGCCGAAGACGTCGTAGGCCGCGTTGCCGGGCCGCACGGCCACCCACTCCTTGATGAGGGAGTTGTCCCGCTCGTCGCGCAGCGAGCACCTGATACCGGTCGCCACCGCGAGGGAGTCCTGCGGCCGGTCGGCGTCGTGCTCGGCGGTCGTGGCGACCTTCGCCACGAACGTCGCGTAGATGATGGTGTTGTCGGGGTCGACGTCGCCCGTGCCGGTGTAGTCGGCGAGGCAGTCGGCCTTCGTCACGCCGTCGTGCGGCGACGTGTGGATCTCCACGCCGACCGGCGGGCGGTACACCATCGAGATGTACGCCGCCGCCTCGCTGCTGTAGCCGACGGTCGTCGGCTCGGCGCTCGTGACAGTGGACGCGGACGCGACGAGCGCCAGGGCGGCGAGCACGGCGCGGGCAGGGATGCGGAACATCGCTGGGACTCCTCGGGCTAGAGCGAGGTGCAGGGGAGGTCGTGCTCGACGAGCACGGTGCGGTCGGCCAGGAGAACGGAGACTGTGGGGCACGTCGTCAGGCCGCGGTCGAAGGCGTACACGATGGACGAGCTCGACGTGGCAGGGAGGAACTCCTCGCCAGCGATCGTCGTGACGTAGTCGCCGTCGGCGTAGAGCGTGCACTCGACGCGGGTGTACGACCCGGTCGCGTAGATGCCGGTCTGGTGCGCCTCGGCGACGACCGCGATCGGGTTGGTGGGCCCGCCGCCGCCGGTGGCGGCGCAGGAGCCGTCGACGTCGATGGCGAGCACGAGCTCGACGAGCAGGCCGCCGGCGTTGTCGGCGTAGCCGGTCGGGTCGGCGATCGCGAACCGCAGCGCCTCGCCGTTCGACGTGAGGTTGATCGTGTAGCGGTGGTGTACGCCACCGTCGGTCGTCGTCGGCGAGCAGGCGGCGGGCGCGGCGTTGATGAGCAGCCCGGTACCGCCGTCCTGCCAGTTGTTCGCCGTGAGCGCGGCGTCGGCGTCGTGGTACTTGCAGTCGGCGAGGCCGCCGCGTGTGTTGTACGCGAACACCCCCGAGACGTGGACCTGGACGATCGCGCCGCGCTGCGCGGAGAACAGCGGTGCCGTCACGGTCTCGCCGTTCGCGGGCACGAAGATCGCGCCGGCGGGCGGGGGCGGCGAGGTCGCGGCGGACACCGGGACGGTACCGGCGGCGAGGACGCCGACGGCGGCCGCGAGAACGGCGGCGAGCCGCCTCACGCGTTGCCGGGCCGGCACTTGATCCCCTCCGAGACCGTGGTCTGGCGCAGGTCGGGCTCGATCCACGTCGCCGAGCTCGTCGAGCAGACCTCGACACCGACCCAGCTCATGTACTCCGCGCCGGCGGCGTACGCGTCGGGGCCCACGGAGTTGCCGGTGACCCGGTACTCCTGGTGCCTGTCGTTGCGCACGGTGCAGGTCACGGTCGTCGCGGCGGCCGGCACCGGGCCGAGGGCATGCGCCTCGGCGACGACGGCGACGAGCACCTCCTCCTTCGTCGGGACGCTCTTGAGGACGAAGCGGCAGTACGACTCCACCTCGTAGTCCACCGCGGACGCGGGGGCGGTCAGCGGTGCGGCGACGAGGCAGGCGGCGAGCGCGAGAACGGTCCGGCGCATGGGTAGGGGTCCTTGCTGGGAGTGGGTGGCTACGGGGTGACGCAGGTCTCTGGCACGGTGCCGACGTGGCCGTCCTCGTACCGCGCGACGGCGCTGGCACAGATGGTCACCCGGCCGGCGCCGAGCAGGCTGCTGCCGCTCGTCACGACGAAGGGAGCGGGCGCGCTGGTCTCCGCGACGTGCTCGCCCTGCGGGTTGAAGTACCGGCAGCGGATGGACAGCGCGACGACGTCCGTCCTGTGGCTGTCGGGGACGGAGGCGTAGCCGGCGTAGACGAGGACGCCGTTCTGCCGCCACCAGTTGTCGCACTTGACGGTGGGGTCGTGGAGGACGTCGCCGGCGTACGCCGGCGCGGGCAGGACGAGCGTGGTGGTCAGCGCGAGCGCGGCGGCGCCGGCAAGCGTGAGGGGAACGCGGAACACGAGGGGCTCCTCGGCTGGGCCGGCGGACGCGCCCGGACGATGCCGGGCGCGCCCGCCGCGAGAAGGACGGGTGGGTTGGGTGCTCAGAACGGGTTGATGCAGTGCAGGCGCTCGGTCGTGACGAAGGCGCCGTTGGCGTAGAGCGCCTTGGTCTCGGTGCAGACGATCCACGCCGCGGACTGCACGGTCGGCGGGGTCGGGACGTTGATCGCGGCGGTGCTCTCGTTGGCCGCGGTGCCCTCGTACACGGTCGCGCCCGTGTAGTAGTTCTTGATGACGCACTTCAGCGACGTGGCGACGGCCCGGTTGGTGCCCTGCGGGCTGGCGGCCGCGTAACCGGCGATCACGAGGGTGGCGTAGCCGGAGTTCGGCGTGTTGATCTGCTCGTACGAGCACTTCGCGTCGAGCACGCCCTGGTCGGGCGAGTCCGCCGAACGCGACGCGGCGAGGCCGGTGTTGAGCGTGACGGACACGAAGCCCGCGTCACCGGTGTTGACGCCCGTCTCGAACGTCGGGTCGGCGCTGGCGGGCATCGCCGTGCTGGCGGCGATGGCGGCAGCGGCGAGGGCGATCTTGGCAATGCGCATGAAAGGGTCCTCCCCCTTGCTGGGTGTGGTGTGGTGCTCCCCCTGCAACCGGCCGCAGGGGACCGGGCGAGGCGGAACGGTAAGGAGTCCGGGACTTCTTGTCACCCGGGGTAGGCCACTTTCGGGGTGACGATTTTCCGTCATTTGCCCGAGTTGGTCCGTCCGGGAGCGTGTGGCGAGGGTGCGCGCGACCGTGCGTTAGGTTCGGCGCATGGTCGTGGTGATGAAGGGCGACGCGGCGCAGGCCGAGATCGACGCGGTCGTCGAGGTCGTGCGCCAGGTGGGCGGCAGCGCGTTCGTCTCGCGCGGCGTCACGCGTTCGATCGTCGGTCTCGTCGGCGACATCGCGCTGTTCCAGACGCTCAACCTCGGCGCACTCCCGGGCGTCCAGGACGTCATCCGCATCTCGCAGCCGTTCAAGCTGGTCTCGCGCGAGTCGCACCCCACGCCGTCCACAGTGCTCGTCGGCGGCGTGCCCATCGGCCCCGAGACCGCGACGCTCATCGCCGGCCCGTGCGCGGTCGAGACCGAGGAGCAGACGCTCGCGGCGGCGCTCATGGCCAAGCGCGCGGGCGCGTCGCTGCTGCGCGGCGGGGCGTACAAGCCGAGGACCTCGCCGTACGCCTTCCAGGGGCTCGGCGAGGCGGGCCTGCGGATCCTCGCCGACGTCCGCGAGGAGGTCGGGCTGCCGGTCGTCACCGAGGTCGTCGAGGCGGCCGACGTGGACCTCGTGGCGTCGTACGCCGACATGCTCCAGATCGGCACCCGCAACATGCAGAACTTCTCGCTCCTCCAAGCCGCGGGCGCCTGCGGCAAGCCGGTGCTGCTCAAGCGCGGGCTGCAGGCGACCGTCGAGGAGTGGCTGATGGCGGCGGAGTACGTCGCCCAGCGCGGCAATCTCTCGATCGTGCTGTGCGAGAGGGGGATCAGGACGTTCGAGACGTCCACGCGCAACACGCTCGACGTCAGCGCGGTGCCCGTCGTGCACGCGCTCTCGCACCTGCCGGTCATCGTCGACCCGTCACACGCGGCGGGCCGCCGCGACCTCGTCGTGCCGCTCGCGCGCGCGGCGCTGGCGGTGGGCGCGGACGGCGTCATCGTCGACGTGCACCCGCACCCGGAGCAGGCGCTCTGCGACGGCCCGCAGGCGCTGATGGACCCGGACCTGCGCGACCTCGCCGAGGCGATGCGGACGATCCCGCCGCTGCTCGGGCGCTCCGCCCCCGCCTCGTCGTCGCCCGCCGCCCGCCCGCCGGCCGCGCGTGCCGGGGTTACTGGTGAGTAGCGACTCGCGCCGAGCACGAACTGGTGAACGGCGACGTCGCTACTCACCAGTAACCTCGCGGCCGCCCGTCGGGGCGGGCGGGCGGATGTCTAGAGCAGCGTCTTCAACGCCGCGATGGCGCGGTCGACCGCCGCGTCGTCGGCGTCGAGGTGGAGCACCATCCGGACGCGCCGCGCGCCGATGACGCTCAGCAGCAGACCGCCCTCCTTCGCCCGCTCCGCGAACGCCTTCGCGTCGAGCGCATGCTTCGTGAGGTCGAGCGACACGATGTTCGTCTCGACGAGCGCGGGGTCCACGACGTCGGGTGACAGGTCGGCGCACGCCTCGGCAAGACGGCGCGCGCGGGCATGGTCGTCGGCGAGGCGTCCGAGGTGGGAGTCGAGGGCGTAGAGGCAGGCGGCGGCGAGGATGCCGGCCTGGCGCATCCCTCCCCCAAGCCTGCGGCGGATCGCGCGGGCCTCGGGGACGGCGCCGGCCGGCAGGAGGACCGCTGAGCCGACGGGCGCGCCGAGGCCCTTGGAGAAGCAGACGCTCATCGTGTCGAACAGCGCGCCGTACGCGTCGAGCGGCGTGCCCGAGGCCACGTGGGCGTTCCAGATGCGGGCGCCGTCGCAGTGGAACGCCGCCCCCGCCTCCTTCGCGACGTCGCGCAGCGCGGTCAGCGTGGAGAGCGGGTAGACCGCGCCGCCGCCGCGGTTGTGCGTCTGCTCGACGGCGAGCGCGCGGGTGACGACTGTGCCGAAGCCGTACGGCCGGATCTGCTCCGCCACCGCGGCGGGCTCGAGCAGGCCGCGCGCGGAGACGATCGTGCGGGTCTGGATCGCGCCGTGCTGCGCCGCGCCGCCGCCCTCGTACGACACGACGTGCGCGTCGGCGTCGAGCAGCAGCTCCTCCCCCGGAGGCACGAGGAGGCGGATAGCGAGCTGGTTGCCCATGGTCCCGCTGGGCACGAACAGCGCCGCCTCGTGCCCGAACATCCCCGCGACGCGTTCCTCCAGGCGGTGGATCGTCGGGTCCTCGTCGTAGACGTCGTCGCCCACCTCGGCCGCAACCATCGCGGCCCGCATCGCGTCGGTAGGACGGGTGACGGTGTCGCTGCGCAGGTCAACAAGGGTCACGCACCTAAGGTAGTACGAGTCCGAGGGAGGCCTTTCCACCCATGTCCCGGCCCAGGGTCGGCGTCAGCGCCGAGGCGTTCGTCGCGGTCGTGCGCGCGTACGCCGACCGCGTGCACGACGACGTACGCCGTCTCGGCTGCACGCGCGCCGAGGCGGCCGAGGTCGTCGAGACCAGCGCGCTGGGCCTCGCGGAGCGGCTGCGGGTGCGCCCGCACGAGGTCCGCGACCTCGTCGGGGCGTGGTTCCGCGACGCGCGCGTCTACGCCGAGCGGGTCGGCTCCGGCGTCGAGCCGGACGACCTCGCCGTCGGCGAGGGCATCGTCCACCGGTCCGAGGACGACGTCGCAGCGCGCGAGGCGCTGGCCGAGCTCGGCGAACGCGACCGGGTCGCGCTGCTGCTGCGCGACGCGTACGACCTGCCGTACGTCTCCACCGGCGTCGCCCTCGGCATGGACCCGGCCGCGGCCGCGACCGTCGTGGCGCGGGCGCGGCTTCGGTTCCTGCGGCTGGTCGGAGACGCGCCCGCCGACCCCGAGGAGCACGACGCCGAGCTGTCCGTCGCGGCGCGCCTCGCCGACGGCCGGCTGCCCCCCGAGGACGTCCGCGACGCCGAGCGCCACGTGGCCAAGTGCGCGACGTGCGGCCCCGTCGTGACGGCCATGCGGGAGGCGCGCCGGCTGCTCTCGGGGCTGGCGATCCTCGCGATGGCCGACGCCGAGCGCGACGCGCTCATCACCCGCGCGACCGCCGTGGCCCAGCGCGTGCTGCCGAGCGCCGAGGAGGTCGCGGCGCTCGAGGACGAGGAGGAGCCCCGGACGCTGCCGCCGTGGTGGCTCACGGCGGCATGCCTCGCCGGGGCGTTCGCCCTGGGTGCCGTGGTCGCGCTGTCGGGCGACGACACGTCGCTGTCGGCGCGGTCGGGCACGGCGCCGACGTTCGCGCCCGGCGAGTCGCCGACGCCGACGCCGACGCCCACCACCGCGACGCCGACCCCGACGCCGACGCGTACGGCGACACCGTCGCGTTCCGCCACGCCGACCCCGACGGTCACCCCGACACCGACTCCGACGCCCACCCCGACGCCGACGTTCGAGTGGTTCGTGGGCAGCGAGGCGTTGCGCATCTCGCCGGCGTCGGGCGACAACCAGACGACCGTCCAGGTCACCGGCACGGGCTGGCGCCCAGGGCAGCGCGTGACGATCCAGTACATGAGCGCGCTCGGCACGCCCACGGGTCAGCAGGCGTCGGGGATGCCCGACGCGAACGGCCGCTTCGTCACGACGATCGTGGCGTACGACCCCGCCGGCATCCCAGGACCGCACGACATCCGGGCCGCCAACGCGTCGGGGCAGCAGGAGGAGACGACGTTCACCGCGACGGCATGAGTCTGGTGGCGGCGGCCGCGCTGCCCGCGCTCGCCCATGCCGTTCTTTGAAGATCACCACGCGTGAGACCGGCGACTCGACTGCAGAGAGCACGTGCGCCGACGAACCCTCCTAGCGCTGCTGGAGCATCTCCGCCACGAGGAACGCCAGCTCGAGGCTCTGCGACGTGTTGAGGCGCGGGTCGCACGCGGTCTCGTACCGCCCGCCAAGGTCCGCGTCGGCGATCCGCTCGGCGCCGCCGAGGCACTCCGTCACGTCCTCGCCGGTCAGCTCGACGTGGACGCCGCCCGGCCACGTGCCGAGCGCGCGGTGCACCTCGAAGAAGCCGCGGCACTCGTCGAGGATGCGGTCGAAGTGGCGGGTCTTGTAGCCGCTCTCCGACTCGACGGTGTTGCCGTGCATCGGGTCGCACGCCCAGACCACGGTACGGCCCGCGTCGACCACCGCGGAGACCAGCGGCGGGAGCAGGTCGCGGATGCGATCTGCCCCGAGACGCGTCACGAACGTCAGCCGCCCAGCCTCGTTCTCCGGGTCGAGCCGCTCGGCGAGCGCGACGGCGTCGGCCGGCGTCGCGGACGGGCCGAGCTTGACGCCGATCGGGTTGAGGACGCCGGACAGCAGGTCCACGTGGGCGCCGTCGAGCGCGCGCGTACGGTCGCCGATCCAGAGCATGTGCGCGCTGGTCGCGACGTACTCGCCGCTCGCCTGCTCCTTGCGGACGAGCGGCCGCTCGTAGTCGAGCAGCAGCGCCTCGTGGGAGGCGTACAGCTCGACCTCCTGCGCGGTCGGCATCGCGCCGAGGTCGATGCCGCAGGCGCGCATGAAGTCGAGGGCGCGTTCGATGGCGTCGGCGAGGGCCTCGTACCGCTGCCCGGCACTGCTGCGGCGCACGAAGTCCTGGTTCCACGAGTGGACCTGCCGCAGGTCGGCGAAGCCGCCGGTGGCGAACGCGCGCAGCAGGTTCAGCGTCGAGGCCGCCTGGTGGTACGCCGTCAGCATCCGCCGCGGGTCGGGCGTGCGCGCCTCGACCGTGCGCGCGAGGTCGTTGACGGCGTCGCCCCGGTAGGAGGGCAGGCCGGTCGACGCCTCGACGTCGTTGGACCGCGGCTTCGCGAACTGCCCCGCGATGCGGCCGACCTTCACGACGGGCACGGAGGCGCCGTACGTCAGCACGACGGCCATCTGCAGCAGCGTCTTGAGCTTGTCGCGGATGCCGTCGGCGGACAGCGCCGCGAACGTCTCCGCGCAGTCGCCGCCCTGCAGCAGGAACGCCTCCCCGCGCGCGACGGCACCGAGCCGCGTACGCAGCGTCCTGCACTCCCCCGCGAACACCAGCGGGGGCACGCGTTCGAGCGTCTCGACGGTCTCGCGGAGGACGGCGGCATCGGGCCACCGGGGCTGCTGCGCTGCGTTGCTCACGTTCCGAAGCCTACGTGTGCGGGCCAGGACCCGGGGTAGGGGCCGAGGAGAAGCACGTACGCAATCAGGAGGAGCGACATGGGCGACGTCAACGTCACGAGCAACCTGTTCTACGACCTGGTGAGCATCCAGTACCACGCGCTGAAGGGCCAGGAGGTCTACGGCCGGTACATCAAGGACGCGCAGGGCCAGCAGGAGATCGTGAAGTTCTTCGAGCAGGTCCGCGAGCAGGACATCCAGCGCGCCGAGCAGTGCCACCGCCTGCTCACGCAGCTCAGCGAGTCCGGCACCGGCGGGACCGGCGGCATGGGCGGCGGCACGGCCGAGCCGTACCCGACCGACCAGACGACCGGCCAGCGCACCGGCCAGACGACAGGCAGCAACCGCTGACCCACGCGCGTACGGCGGCCGGTGTCCCCTCGGGGGCACCGGCCGTTCGCGTTGTCTGGGCCGTCCTGCTGCTGCTCGCCGTCGCGTGCGGCGGCTCGGGCTCGGACGCGGGCGAGGCCGACGAGGACGAGCACGTCACCCCGCTCGAAGCGGTCACGATCACGACGGAGGAGCAGACGCACCTGCTCGGTGACGGGGACGTGGCGGTCGTGCCGCTGCCGCCGTTCACCGTGCACGAGGACGTCGTGGTCTCGGACGTACGGGTCGAGACCGTGAGCGGGACCGCGGAGCTGCTGGCGGCGCGGTTCGCGCCGACGCCGCCGAAGCCCGGCTGCACGGCCGTCTGGCCGCTGCCGCCCAGCGCGTCGCAGACCGAGGCCAGCGGGACGCGGCTCGCGAAGGGCATCGCGCCGGCGCTGGTGCTGTACGTCCGCGGCGAGCGCGCCGTGATCGACTCGGTCGTCGTGCGCTACGCGCACAAGGACGAGCAGACCGAGCTGCGCTGGAACGCCGTGCGCATCGAGCTGAAGCCCCGCCCCCCGGGCCGTCCCGGCACCTGCACCGGCTGAGCGCGGGTCAGCCGAAGAAGACCTCGGCCTCGGCGTACAGGTCGGGCGTCACGAGCTTGAGCTCCTTGGTCGCCTCCTCCAACGGCACCTGGACGATCCGCGTCCCCTGCAGCGCCGTCATCGTGCCCCAGTCGCCGTTGTGCGCCGCGTCGATCGCGTGCAGGCCGAAGCGCGTCGCGAGCACGCGGTCGTACGCCGTCGGCGTCCCGCCGCGCTGGATGTGGCCGAGCACCGTCGCGCGCGCGTCGTGACCGGTGCGCCCGCGGATCTCCTCCTCGAGCCGCTGCCCGATGCCGGCGAGGCGTACGTGCCCGAACGCGTCCTTCTCCCCCTCCTTCACCGCCATCGTGCCCTCGAGCGGGATGGCGCCCTCGGCGACGACGACGATCGGCGCGTAGTGCGTCTGGTACCGGTGCTCGACGAACTCGCACACCTTGACGATGTCGAACGGCCTCTCCGGGATGAGGATCACGTTGGCGCCGCCCGCGAGCCCGGCGTGCAGCGCGATCCAGCCGGCGTGCCGCCCCATCACCTCGACGATGAGCACGCGGTGGTGCGACTCGGCGGTCGTGTGCAGCCTGTCGATCGCCTCCATGGCGATGTTGACGGCGGTGTCGAAGCCGAACGTGTAGTCGGTGGCGTTGAGGTCGTTGTCGATCGTCTTGGGCACGCCGACCACGTGCACGCCCTCGGCGTGCAGCTTGTTGGCGACGCCGAGCGTGTCCTCGCCGCCGATCGCGATGAGCGCGTCCACGTCGTTGGCGGACAGCGTCTCCTTGATCCGCTCGACGCCGTTCTCCACCTTGAACGGGTTCGTCCGCGAGGAGCCGAGGATGGTGCCGCCGCGGGGCAGGATGCCGCGCACCTCGGGCACGCCGAGAGCGCAGGTGTCGTTCTCCAGGGGGCCGCGCCAGCCGTCGCGGTAGCCGGTGAACTCGTGGCCGTAGTGCTCGATGCCCTTGCGCACGATCGCGCGAATGACCGCGTTGAGGCCGGGGCAGTCGCCGCCGCCGGTGAGGACTCCGATCCGCATGTCCCGACCCTATTAGGGTCGGCGCATGACGTTCTCGATCGTGGCTCGTGACGGCGCGCAGTGGGGCGTCGCGGTGGCGTCGAAGTTCCTCGCGGTGGGCGCGTACGTCCCCGCCGCCCGCGCCGGCGCCGGCGCGCTCGCGACCCAGGCGTGGGCCAACCTCGCGTACAAGCCGGACGGCCTCGCGCTGCTCGCGGAGGGGCGTTCGGCGGCGGAGGTCGTGTCGGCGCTGACCGGCACCGACGACGGCCGCGCGCAGCGGCAGCTCGGCGTCGTCGACGCGATGGGCAACGGCGCCACGTACACCGGCGCGGAGTGCAACGACTGGGCCGGCGGCCGTAGCGGCGAGGACTACGCGATCCAGGGCAACATCCTCACCGGGCCCGAGGTCGTCGAGGCCGCCGAGCGGGCGCTGATCCGGGCGACCGGCCCGCTCTCGCGCCGGCTGCTCGCGGCGTTGCAAGCGGGCGACGACGCGGGCGGCGACAAGCGCGGGCGGCAGAGCGCGGCGCTGCTCGTGGTCGAGGAGGGGGCGGGCTACGGCGGCCTGTCCGACGTCGTCGTCGACCTGCGCTGCGACGACTCCCCCACGCCGATCCCCGAGCTGTTCCGGCTGCTCGGCCTGCACGACCTCTACTTCGGCTCGCCCGACCCCGCGACGCTGATCCCCTGGGAGGACGTCGCCGACGAGGTCGCCGGTCACCTGAAGCGACTCGGTTACGAGGGCGACGACGCGTGGGCACGCTGGGTCGGCACCGAGAACTTCGAGGAGCGTGACGTCCCCGGCAAGATCGACCCGCTCGTCCTGGACGCGCTGCGGAAGCAGCAGTGACCACCGTCCTCGCGATCGACGCGGGGACGACCGGCGTCACCGCCCTTGTCGTCGACGCCGCCGGGGACGTCGTCGCGCGCGGCTACCGCGAGTTCGCCCAGCACTTCCCGCAGCCCGGCTGGGTCGAGCACGACCCCGACGAGATCTGGCACGCCGTCCTCGCCGCGTGCCGTACGGCGCTCGCCTCCGCCCCCGAGCCGCCGGTCTGCGTGGGCGTGACGGACCAGCGCGAGACCGCGGTGCTCTGGGACCGCGAGACGCTCCGCGCGCCGCGCCACGCGATCGTCTGGCAGGACCGCCGTACCGCCGCCATCTGCGATCGACTGCGCGGCTCCGAGGCCCGGGTCAGCGAGCTGACCGGGCTGCGGCTCGACCCGTACTTCACCGGCACCAAGCTCACCTGGCTCGCCGAGAATGACGCCGCCTGGAAGGGCGTGGTCGCCGGGGAGACGGCGGTCGGCACCGTGGACTCGTACGTCCTCGCGCGGCTCACCGGCGGCGCCGTTCACGCCACCGAGCCGTCCAACGCCTCCCGCACGCTCCTCTACGACCTCTCCACCGGCGCGTGGTCGCCCGAGCTCTGCGACCTGCTCGGCGTCCCCGTGGACTGCCTGCCGGAGATCCGGCCGACGAGCGGGCTGTTCGGTCGTACGGACCCGGCGTCCTTCCTCGGGCTCGACCTGCCGGTGACGGGGATGGCGGGCGACCAGCAGGCGGCGCTGTTCGGGCAGGCGTGCTTTTCGCAGGGCGAGAGCAAGTGCACGTACGGCACGGGCTCGTTCGTCCTCGTCAACACCGGCCCGACCCTCGTGCGCTCCGACGCGGGGCTGCTGACGACGGTCGCGTGGGACCTCGGCGAGGGGCTCGTGTACGCGCTCGAGGGAGCGGTGTTCGTGACCGGCGCGGCGGTGCAGTGGCTCCGCGACGGCCTCGGTGTCCTCGCGAGCGCGGCGGAGTCGGAAGCGCTGGCGCGCAGCGTTCCCGACACCGGGGACGTGTACTTCGTGCCCGCGCTGACCGGCCTCGGCGCGCCCGACTGGGACCCCGCCGCGCGCGGCGCGATCGTCGGCATCACCCGCGGCACGACGGCCGCGCACCTGGCGCGCGCGACGCTGGAGGCGATCGCGTACGAGGTCCGCGACGTCATCGACACGCTCGAGACGCCGCTCACCGAGCTGTCGGTCGACGGCGGCGCGAGCGCCAACGACCTGCTCTGCGAGCTGCAGGCCGACCAGCTCGGCGTGCCCGTACGGCGCCCGCGGGTGCTGGAGACGACGGCGCTGGGGGCGGCGTTCCTCGCGGGGCTCGGCGCCGGCGTCTGGTCGTCGACGGAGGAGCTGCGCGACACGTGGCGGCTCGACCGGCGCTTCGAGCCGACGGCGGGCGCACGCGACGACGGGCGGCACGCGCGGTGGCGTACGGCGGTGGAGCGCGCCAAGGGCTGGGCGTAGCGCTACTCCCACGACGCCATGACGAGAGCCGCCGTCACCCCCGCGAGCACGAACGGCGTCGCCACCGCGGCGAGCACGCCGAGCAAACGGCCCGCGGTGCGCGGGCCCGCCGCGATCGCCGCACCGGCGCCGACGACGAGCGTGACGCCGGCGGCGACCGCCCCCGCGTACTCCCAGAACCCCAGCGCCACGAACGCCGCCAGCGTCCCCAGCCCGTACGCCTTCCAGAAGCCGGTCACCCGAACGTCGCGTTCGCGAGCACGACGTAGAGCAGCCCGAAGCCGGCGACGAGCGGCGTCAGCACACCCGCCGCCACGCCGCCGATCCGCGCCGCGGTGACCGGCGCGAGCATGACGGCCCCGAACGCGGCGAGGACCAGCATCAGCAACGCCACGAGCGGCCCCGCGAACGCCGCGAACGCCGCGGCGGGGACGAACGACAGCAGCCCGAGCCCGACACCCTTCCAGAACTCCTTCATGACCAGACCTCCACGACTCGACGCAGTGACAGGGCGAACGTGCCTCCGAGCCCGGCGACGTACGTGCCGTAGGCGCGGACGAGCAGCCGGCGCAGGAGCACGCCGGCGAGAGCGAGGGCGAGGCCGACCGCGAGGATGCGGCCGCCGCGCGCGAGCGCGGTCCACGCCGTGAACGACGCGAGCGGCACGCCGGTCTCCCCGGCGCGGACGGCGTAGACCTTGTACGGGACGCCCGAGAGCGGCTGGTGCCGCAGCGCGGCCGCGCCCTCGGACGAGAGCTGCTCGGCAGCGACGGCGTGCATCCTCGGCGTCGTCAGCGGCGCGGGCGGGTGCAGGCCCGCGGCGCCGATGGCGTACGCCGCCAGGCCGCCCGCGAGGGATCCCGCGACGGCCGCGAGCGCGAGGCGCGGGGCCGCCTTCGGCATCGCCAGCGCGACGAGCGCCACGAACAGCTCCGGCACCAGCGGCCAGACGATCGCCTCCGCGAACCCCCACGCGAACGCCAGCGCGAGCCCCGTCAGCCCGCCCGCGACGAGAGCCGCGCGACGGTGCAGCGGCGACGTACGAGGCGGTGCGGGGTCCGCGGCGAGGTCGACGACGGCGTTGCGCAGCGTCCGCTTGTCGGGGTCGTGCAACGGCGTGCCGATGCGGACCGCGACGGGTCGCGGGCGGAACCTGCCGTGCGGCGGCAGCGTGTCGCGCGTACCGGCCAGGCCGACAGGGACGACGGGCACTCCGGCGGCGGCGGCGAGCCGCAGCGCGCCGGAGTGGAACTCCCCCACCGCGCCGTCGCGAGAACGTGTCCCCTCGGGGAACACCACGACGGCGCGGCCCATCAGGAGCGCGGGGACGGCGGACATCAGGTCGGATGCCCCGCCGCCGCCGCGCCGGACAGGGAAGCCGGCGACGAGCGTCCGGCAGACCTTCGCGCGCCGGCCCTGGCGGAACCAGTAGTCCGCCGCGGCGGCGACGGCCGGCGCGTGCGCCGCGTCGAGCGCCGCGAGCAGCGCGGGCGCGTCGGCGTGCGAGGAGTGGTTGGCGACGACGACGCAGCCGCCGCGCGGCAGCCGGCCGGTCACCGTGAGCCCGCCGAGACGGAACGCCGTGCGCCAGAACGCGCGCCGCACGTACCCCGCGATCACAGCGCCCACCAGGCCAGCGGCAGGACGACGAGCAGCGAGTCGACGCGGTCGAGGAGGCCACCGAAGCCCGGCAGCCAGCTCCCCGCGTCCTTGACGCCGGCCTCGCGCTTCGCCATCGACTCCAGCAGGTCGCCGACGACGTCGCCGACGACGACCGCGACGAGCAGCAGCGGGGTGAACGCCCCGAGCAGCGCCAGCGTCGACGCCGCGCCGACGGCCGCACCGAGGACACCGCCCCAGGTCTTGCCCGGCGAGAGCGTCGAGAGGCGCGCGCCGCCGACCAGCTTGCCGCCGCACCACGCGGTGACGTCGGCCACGGAGACGGCCGCGCAGACCGCGAACGCCGTGCCGCCGAGCAGCACGAGATGCGCCAGCGCCCACGGCAGCCAGATGACGCCGAACGCCGTCAGCGCCGCCCGCCGCAGCCCGGTCCTCGTGTCGCCGGAGAGCAGCGCGGGGAGCGTCGCGCCGAGCGCGAGCAAAGGCGTGGCGCGCAGCGCGTCCGGCGTGACGAGGACGGCGAGCGGCAGGCCGACGGCGACCGCGCAGAGCAGCGCGCGGTCGGCGGTGCGCAGGCCGGCCAGGCGGGCGTACTCGCTCGCGGCGACGACGCCGAGCGCGGCCGCGAGGGCCGCCGCGCCGGGCGCGCCCAAGGCGAGCAGGCCGCCGACCAGCGGCGCGGTGACGGCCCAGGTGGCCCAGCGCCTGCGCAGCTCGCGGTCGCCGCCGAGCGCGACGCCGATGCCGCCCGCGCCGAGCGCGCCGCCGACGACGAGGACGGCGTTCACGCGAGCGCCTTGCGGATGCCCGCGAACCGCAGCGCGGCGGTCGCGACGGAGCCGGCGGCGATGGCGACGGTGACCGCCGCGGCCGTCGCGGGGAGGAGCGCGGCGACGCAGACGAGGAGGCAGCGCTCGGTCTTGCCGAGCGGGCCGCCGTTGCGTCGCGGCGCGCCGTGCGCGGCGCCGGCCAGCGCGACCCACGAGGGCAGCGTCGCGGCGAGCATCGCCGTCAGCACCAGCGGTGCGGGCGCGACGGCGAGCAGGCCGGCGAGCAGCGCCAGATCGGCGAGCCGGTCGCCGAGCTCGTTGACGACGCCGCCGTACGGCGTGCACCGCCCCGTGTCCCGCGCGACCGCGCCGTCGAGGTTGGCGAACGCCAGCCGCGCCGCCACGAGCGGCGGCACCAGCCAGCCGTGACCGCTCGCCAGCGCGACGCCGCCGAGTGCGGCGGCCGCGACGCCGGCGTACGTCAGCGTCGCCGGGCTGACGTCCGCGGCGGCCAATCTGGTGCGCATCGGGCGGAGGCGGGCGGCGTACCAGGGCTTCAGTGCGTAGAGACCGTCCATGCGGTCGATGCTCGCCGCCACGGCGGCCCGCGCCATCCGTCGGATGACCTGACTGAACGTGAGTTCAGGTACTCAGATTGCGTCTAGGGTCGGCGCCGTGGACGACGCCGCCGCGCTGCTGAGGGAGACCCCGCTCTTCGCGGGGCTGACCCGGGACGCGGCGGGCGAGCTGGCGAAGCGGCTGGTGCGCAGGACGTTCGGGCGGGACCAGCCGCTGTTCCACCAGGGCGACCCCGGCGACTCGCTGTACGTCCTCGTCGAGGGCTCCGTCGCCGTCGTCGTCAGCAGCGAGAACGGCGACCGCATGGTCCTCACGACGCTGCACGCGCCGGACGTCCTCGGCGAGATCGCGCTGCTCGACGGCGGCTCCCGCTCGGCCTCCGCGGAGGCCGTCGAGGACACGACCGCGCTCGTGCTGTCCAGGGCGGCGTTCCTCGACCTCATGCGCGAACACCCCCCGCTGGTGGACCAGCTCCTCCGCTCCCTCGGGGCACTCGTACGGCGCCTGTCGGAACAGGCGGCGGACTTCGTCTTCCTCGACCTCGGCGGCCGCGTGGCCAAGGTGCTGCTCCGCCTCGCGGAGGACCTCGACCGCCCGAAGGGCAACGTGCCCATCGAGGTCGCGGTCCCGCAGTACCGCCTCGCGGAGATGGCCGGCGGCTCGCGCCAGTCGGTCAACCAGATCCTGCAGTCGTTCCAGCAGCGCGGCTTGATCGAGGTCCACGGCCGCCGCATCCTGCTGTGCCGTCCCGACGCCCTCGCCAGGCGCGCGGGGCTCGCCTGAGAGGGCGCGGGAACGACCGGAGGCCGCGGCCTCCGCGAACGGCGGGCCGGGCCTCGCGCGGGTGCCCGACTCCGGCGGGACGCGGTTGCGGTGTCACCGGAGGGGGCGCTGGGTCACCCGCGGTGACCGCCTCCGCCGTCCTGTCGCAACCGGGAGCCTTTTCCATCCTGACGGCGTGGTTGGCGCCGGGCTCAGTCGTTCTTTGAAGATCACTACGCGTGAGACCGGCTGCTGGGCTGCAGGGTTGGGCCGACGCGGGTGCGCGGGCGCCACTCGTCCGGGGTTGACCGCCGTTCTTGTGGTGGTCCAGCGCCAAAGGGGCTCCTGCCCAGCACGATCCAGGCCCAGCGCGAGCCAGGATGGAAAAGGCTCCGGGTTGCGGTCCGTGCGGCGAAAAAGCGCACAACGCACCCCGATGGGGGGCGAGGTCGCCGGGCAGCTCGCGACTGTCACGCTCCGTGCACGCAACCCGTTCGCCGAGCCCTCCGGTCGCCCGGGGGCACCGCCCCAGGCTCCCCGTCAGGAGTCGAGACCCTTCTTGACCGCGTAGCGGACGAGCTCGTAGCGGGTGTGGAGCTGCAGCTTGTTGAGGACGTTCTGGACGTGGTTCTGGACCGTGCGGTGGGAGAGGACGAGACGCTCGGCGATCTGCTTGTACGTCAGCCCCTTCGCCACCAGGCGCAGCACCTCGGTCTCGCGCTCCGTCAGCTTCGTCTCGGGCTCGGACACCCCGCGGAACGCGCCCAGCACGAGCCCCGCCAGACCAGGGGTGAACACCGGGTCGCCGGAGGCCGTGCGCCGTACGGCGTCGAGTAGCTCGGCGGCGCTCGCGGACTTGATGAGGTACCCGGTGGCACCCGCCTTCACGGCGTCGAGGACGTCCGCGTGCTCGCCGCTGGCCGACAGGACGAGGACGCGTACGCCCGGCAGCGCGTCGACCACGGCGCGGGTCGCCTCGACGCCGGACAGCTCGGGGAGCTGGAGGTCCATGACGACGACGTCGGGGCGGGTCGCCTTGGCGACGTCGACCGCGGAACGCCCGTCGCCGGCCGTGCCGACGACGTCGAGCCCCGCCTCGGCGAGGTCGCGCGCGACACCGTCGCGCCACATCGGGTGGTCGTCGACGACGACCACGCGTACCACTAGCGCGCCGGTACGAGGTCCAGGACGGCGGCCACGACGTCGCGTTGCGGCACCGTCTTCTCGAGCACCAGCGAGGCACCGGCCTCCAGCGCCTGCTGGACGATGGGGACGGTGGCGTACGCGCTGAACACGATGATCTTGGAGTCGGGGCTGACGCGCAGGATCCGGGGCAGCGCCTCGAGCCCGTCGGTGCCGGGCATCATGACGTCGAGGATGACCGCGTCGGGCTTGTGCTCGTCGGCGGCGGTGACGGCGTCGGAGCCGTTGGCGGCCTCGGCCAGCACCTCGAACTGCGGGTGCAGCTCGAACGTCAGCCGGAGCAGGTCGCGCATCGAGGCGTCGTCGTCGACGATCAGCAGCCCCACCCGCCGCTCGTCTACGGAGTCCATGCGCCCCCTCCTCGCTGGGTTGGTGTCCGCAACATTAGCGGGGTCGGCAATGTCGCGTGGTCACTTCGCTCGTGGTATCCGCATTTCTACCTCTGTGCCCCCGCCTGGTGTGCTCTCGATTCGTACGCCACCGCCCATTCCGGTCACGCGGCCGGTGATGGACTGCGCGACGCCGAGGCGCCCGGCACCGGCGGCGGCGTCGAGGCGGCCGGGCTCGAAACCCGCGCCGTCGTCGCGCACCGACACGGTGACCTCGTCGTCGGTGTCCTCCACGAACACCCACGCCCGCGCTCCGGGACCGGCGTGGCGGGCGACGTTGCCGAGCGCGGCGGCGACGGCGTCGGCGGTCTCCGTGGCCACCGCGGCGGGCAGCAGGACGGGCTCCGCGGGCGCGGCCAGCTCGGCGGGCACCTCGGCGGCGCGGCACGCGTCGGCGAGCAGCCCGCGCAGGTCCGCCGAGCCCGCGGGCGCCGTGGCGGGACCGCGCGCCACGAGCTCGCGCAGCGTCGCCTCCTGCTCCGCGGCCAGCGCGGCCAGCTCCGCCGCCTCGCCGCCGATGCGCTCGCCGCGGCGGTGGATGAGCGCGAGCGTCTGCAACGTCCCGTCATGGATACGGCGGGCAAGGCGTTCGCGTTCGGCGGTGGCGGCCTGCAGCTCGACGGCGCGGGCGAGCGACGCCTGCGCGCCCAGTGCGAGGCGGACGACGTAGCCGATGACGGCGCCGCTGAGCACGAGCAGGACGAGGCTGCCGCCGCTGGACTGCCCGAAGTTGCCGCGCATGAGGATCGTCGCCATCCCCACGACGAACCCAGCCCCTACGCCGCCCGCGACGCCCCACACGATCGCCCACGCGACGACCGGCCCGGCGCTCCACGTGACGGTCAGCGTCGGCGCGGTGGTGATCCGGTCGGGCGTCTCGACGAGCCGCGTCGCGAAGACCAGCAGGGAGGCGATGGCGAGGTCGGCGCCGAGGAGCATCCGCGTACGCGGCGGGCGCGCGGTGACGACGACGGTCCAGGCGAGCATGGCGGCGACGACGAGCCAGCCGCCCACGGGGTGCGCGTAGTTGGCGTCGTTGGCCCAGACGAGGACGGCGGCGTACGGGACGGACAGCCAGCGGAACGCCGCGAGCGCCCGCCACAGCGAGCCCTCGACGCCCACTAGTGCCCCGTCCGGTCGCGTTGCCCGTCGCGAGCGGCGTCCGGGGGGACGAGCGGCAAGGCCGAGGAGGCGGCGATGGCGGCGCTATCGACGCCGACGAGAACGCCGCCGGTCGCCGCCGGGGCGCCGCGCAGCAGGGCGGGCGCGGCCGGACGGGGCACTGGTCAGCCGGCGCGGCGCTGGGGACCCGGCGAGGCGGACACCATCGACTCGCCGGCGGCGGCGCGGGCGTCCTCGATGTCGGCCTTGGCCTTGGTGGCGTACGTGTCGACGTACTCCTGCCCCGACAGCATCATCAGCTCGTACATGATCTCGTCGGTCATCGACCGCAGGACGAAACGGTCGTCCTCCATGCCGGCGTAGCGCGAGAAGTCCAGCGGCTTACCGATCCTGATGACGACCGGCATGATCTTGGGGATCACCTTGCCCGGGGGCTGGATCTCGAACGTGTTGACCATCGCGCACGGGATGACCTTGACGCCCGACTCCAGCGCCATCCGCGCGACGCCGGTCTTGCCGCGGTAGAGGCGGCCGTCAGGCGAACGCGTGCCCTCCGGGTAGATGCCGAGCAGGTCGCCCTGGGCGAGGACCTTCTTCGCGGCCTCCAGCGCCGCCTGCGACGCCCGCCCGCCCGAACGGTCCACCGGCAGCTGCCCGACGCCCTTGAAGAACCCCGCCTTGAGCCGTCCCTTGAGCCCGCCCGCCGTGAAGTAGTCGCTCTTGGCGAGGAACGTCACGCGCCGCGGCACCACCAGCGGCAGGAAGATCGAGTCGGAGAACGACAGGTGGTTGCTCGCGAGGATCGCCGGCCCCTCCTCCGGGAGGTACTCCGCGCCCTCGACCCTGGGGCGGAACAGCGTGCGGAGGATCGGGGTCAGGATCGCCTTGACAATCCAGTACCACACCCGGGAGGCCCCGCTTCCATTGTCAGCCGTCGTAGCGACCGACCCTACGGAACGGGCCGGGGTTACGTCCATCCGCCCTCCGAACGTTCCCCCGGGGTCCCGCCGCCCGCCCGCCCCGGAACGATCACCTGTGTCCCCGCCGCGTGCGGGAGCCCGGCCGGAGAAGGGACACGGGTGATCGTTTCGCGGGCGCGCTCGGCCGGGGCGGGCGGGGGTTCCCGTCGCGCCTCGCGTGGCGCGCGTGCGACGATGGCGGCAGATCGCGGGAGGTGGCCCATGCCGGTCAAGCCGGGGTGCGAGGCGTTCGCCTACGAAGGCGGCGACGTCGGCGCGCTGATGGTGCACGGGTTCACGGGGTCGCCGTTCTCCATGCGCCCCTGGGGCGAGTACCTCGCCGAGAACGGCCTCACCGTCCTCGGCCCCCGCCTGCCCGGCCACGGCACCCGCTGGCAGGAGATGAACCTCACCCGCTGGCAGGACTGGTACGGCGAGGTCGAACGCGGGTTCGACAAGCTGCGCGGCCGCTGCGACCAGGTGTTCGTCATGGGCCTGTCCATGGGCGGGACGCTGACGCTGCGGCTCGCCGAGGAGCGCGGCGACGACATCGCCGGCCTCGTCACCGTCAACCCGTCGCTGCTCACGCTCCGCAAGGACGCGAAGTTCCTGCCGTACGTCTCCCGCATCGTGCCGTCGTTGAAGGCCGTCGGCGACGACATCAAGAAGCCGGGCATCACCGAGCACGCGTACGACCGCACGCCGCTGCGCGCCGCCGCCTCCCTCGCCCAGCTCTGGAAGCTCGTCGCGGCCGACCTCGGCAAGGTCACGCAGCCGCTGCTGACGTTCCGCTCGGCCGACGACCACCTCGTCGAGCCCGCGAGCGGCGCGCTGCTGCTGTCGGCCGTCGGGTCGGACGACGTCCGCGAGGTCGTGCTGGAGAACAGCTACCACGTCGCCACGCTCGACCACGACGCGGACCTGATCTTCCGCGAGAGCCTGGAGTTCGTCCGGGCCCACACGGCGGTCCAGGCCTGACATGACCGAGGGGTGGGACGCCGCGAGCGACGGGCCGGTCCGGCCCGCGCCGCAGGGCGCGCGGGCCAACGCCGTACCCCCGCCCGCCGCGTGGACGGCGCTCGTCGAGGTCGACCACCGGGTGTCGCAGGCGCTGCTGGACAGCCTCGAGGACGCGGCCGTGGCGGCGTACGCCGAGCCCCAGGCGCAGACCGCGCCCGTGGACCGGATCCATGTGGACGCGACCCGCCGCGACGTGGCCGAGGCGATCGTCGCGGCCGAGCTGCCGGGGCTGCTCGCGGAGCTCGGGCCCGCCGAGGCCGAGGTGGACCCGTTCGACGCGATCGTGGCCGCGTGGGACGCCGTACCGGAGGCGGCCACCTGGCCCGACGCCGAGAACGTCCGCCCCGCCCGCCGCGCGGACCCCCCTCCGGAGCCGCCCGCGCCGAAGCGCCGCAACCCCGACGACGACCACTTCGTACCGCCGCCCGCCCCGCCGGTGACGCTCCCCTCGGCGCCCGTGACGCGCTACGCGATCGTCGCGATCGTCCTCGGGATCGTCGTCATCGTCGTGCTGCCGCTGCTCGGGCAGACGCAGGACGACGGCATCCAGATCCTTGGGCTGATCTCGCTGCTCGCCGGCATCGGGACGCTGGTCTTCCGGATGCGGGATGCTCCCTCGGTCGACGACGGTCCGGACGATGGAGCAGTCCTGTAGTGGTGAACGAGACGGTCCAGATAACGGGCCACCTGATGGACTCCGGTGTGCTCGCGCGCGTGCTCGACGACGTGCTCGACTACGGCGGCGACTACGTCATCGAGAAGCTCGACCTCGGGCGCACCCACGACGACGAGTCGCACGCGAAGATCCGCGTCGGCGCCGAGTCCGACGAGGTGCTGCAGCGCATCCTCATGCGCATCCAGATCCACGGCGTCAACCAGGTCGATCCCGGCGAGGCGCTGCTGCGCGCGGCCGACCGCGACGGCGTGTTCCCCGAGGACTTCTACTCGACCACCAACCTCGAGACGCTCGTCCGCGTCGAGGGCAAGTGGCTGCGCGTCGAGCACCCCGAGATGGACTGCGGCCTCGTCGTCGCGGACGGCCGCGTCCGTACGGTGCCGGTCTCCGACGTGAAGGCGGGCGACGTCGTCGTCTGCGGCGCCAACGGCGTCAAGGTCGAGCTGCCGCACCAACAGCACTCGGCGAAGACGTCGGGGCACTTCGAGTTCATGGCGTCCACCGTCTCGAGCGAGAAGCCGCAGGCGCTGCTCGTCCGCCAGATCGCCGGCCAGCTCCGCGAGGTCAAGGCCGCGGGCAAGCGCATCCTCTGGGTGGCGGGCCCCGCCGTCGTCCACACCGGCGCGTCCCCCGCGATGGTAGCCATGGTGCGGGCAGGCTTCGTCGACGTCGTCTTCGCCGGCAACGCGCTCGCCACCCACGACATCGAGTCGGCGCTGTTCGGTACGTCCCTCGGCGTCGACCTCGCCGTCGGCGCCGGCGTCGAGCACGGCCACGAGCACCACATCCGCGCCATCAACACGATCCGCCGCGCGGGGTCCATCGCCGCGGCTGTCGAGCAAGGAGTACTCCGCGGCGGCGTGATGCACGCGCTCGTCGAGGAGCGGAAGCCGTTCGTCCTCGTCGGCTCCGTCCGCGACGACGGGCCGCTCCCCGACGTCTACACCGACGTCATCGAGGGGCAGCGCGCCATGCGCGCCGAGCTGCACGACGTCGGCTACGCGATCATGGTGGCGACGATGCTGCACTCGATCGCGACGGGGAACATCCTCCCCGCGTCGATTCCCCTCGTCTCCGTCGACATCAACCCCGCGACCGTGACGAAGCTCGCCGACCGCGGCTCCGCCCAGGCCGTCGGCATCGTGACCGACATCGGCCTGTTCCTGGAGCAGCTCGCCACCGAGCTCTGCCCGGGCTACCCGCCCCGCTAGAGGGACGGGCGGTGGGCAAGGGGGGACCTCGCCCACCTCACTTCTCCACGCAACCGGGAACCGTTGCGCGCGGAGGTTACCGGTGGGTATGGACGATCGTTCGTGCTCGAGCGGTGACTTTGGCGGTCCGAACTCACCGCTCGGCGCGTCGGTCGATGGGGCTGTCGACGCCAGGATGGAAAAGGCTCCCGGTGGCGTGTCGTGCGGGAAAAGGCACAGAACGCACCCCGAAGGGGGTTTCCCTGGCAAGGCGGACAGCCCGGCGATGTGGCCGTCGCGACACCTACCGAACGGCTCGTGGCGCGGCCCATACTGCGGACCCTCAACGGGCCCAGGGGGGTTCCCATGCGCGTCGCCAAGCGAGTCCTGTTCGGTACGGCCACCGCTGCCGTCATGACGTTGCCCATGGTGGTGTCGTGGTCGGTCGCGCCCGTCGACGAGACGGCGTGCACGGCGGCGCAGCCCCCAGCCGGGTTCGTCGTCAAGAAGCTGACCGGCAACAACGACGAGTACGTCGTCCCGGACGACGGGAAGCCCTACATCATCTACGCCGGCGCCGGCCAGGACGTCGTCGTCGGCGGTCCGCAGGGCGACATCCTGTGCGGCAGCACCGGCCACGACGGCCTCAACGGCCGCGGCGGTGACGACATCATCGTCGGCGGCGAGGGCTACGACATGCTCAGCGGCGCCGGGGGCAACGACGTCATCAACGGGGGCGACGACGACGACGCGCTGTACGGCGGCGCCGACAACGACGTGCTGCTCGGCGAGCTCGGCAGCAACTACGTTCGCGGCGGTCCCGGCGTCAACGTCGGCGACGCCGACACCGCCGTGACGGTCTGCCCGCCCTCCTCGGCCACGTGGTACGCCGCGCGGATGGGCGCCTACCGCCCCGAGCGCCTGGAGCAGAAGAACACCTGCAAGACGATCGAGGGCTACGTCATCCAGGGCAGCAAGAGCGACCCCGACGACGGCGACGGCGACCAGCACTTCAAGGTCGGTCTCGGCCCCTGCGTCTCCGGCGTGCCGACCGGGGAGGAGTACGCCATCGAGTTCATGCCGCGCGACAAGCCGCACTTCAACAACGTCATCGACTGGACCCGGGCGACCTGCAGCAACCCGATCACGCTGACGGGCGCGTACGTGCTCGACTGCGACTGGCACAAGTGCCTTCCCGGCGTGCGCACGGGCAAGGAGATCCACCCCGTCTTCCAGATGACGTACCGCGGCACGACGCGGACGAGCGGCCCGCAGTACGGCGGCAGCCCGTGGAACATGAACCCCGACGACGACAGGACGCAGCGGTACTGCTGGAGCGAGATGGGCTCGCCGTGCCGCGCCTGGCCCAACAACGACCCGTTCCTGTGATCAGGCGGGCAGCGACGCGCGGAGGCGGTCCGCGGTGCCGTCCGGGGCGTCGAGGTCGCGGAGCATCCCGGGTACGGGCTCGGCGACGCGGGTCGCTCCCTCGGCGTCGCCGGTACGGCGTAGCGCCTCGGCCTGCCAGAGCAGCGCGCGGGCCTGCCAGACGGTGGCTCCGAGCATCGCCCAGGCCGCGCCGGCCCGTTCCAGCGTGACGACCGCGTCGGCCGGGTTGCCGGCCATCAGGTGGCGCAACGCTTCGTTCTCGGCAGCCGTGGCGTGGGTCTCCGCGAGATCCCCCGTCGTCGGCGCGAGTGTCGCGGACGAGGTCTCGCCGCGCAGGAGCTGGTGCTGCTCGAGGCACGCGGCGGCCAGCGCGCCGTAGCGCGGGGCGTCGTGGCGGCGGGCGGCGTCCATGGCCTCGGCGACGAGGCGTTCGGCGCGGTCGCTGCCGTCGGCCACGGCGCAGCGCGCGGTCATCACGCGCGGCAGCGTCGAGGCGAGGCTCCAGCCGTGCGACTCGGCGCGGTCGACGGAACGCTCCGCCGCGCCCACGGCGTCTGCCCACCGGCCGGTGTCCATGAGCAGCTCTGCCTCGTAGATGAGGACGCCGAGCTCGGCGTTGCGCTCGCCGATCTCCGCGAGCGTCCGCCGCGCCTCCCGCAGGTGCTGCCACGCCACCGCCGAACGACGCCGCCGCGCGGCCGCACGGGTCGCGTTGGCGAGCGCGATGGCGCGCCACCGGCGGGACCCGAGTGCCTCCGCGCGGGTCAGCACCTCGTCGAGCACCCGGTCGCTCTCCTCGGCCCGGCCGAGCGCGGACAGGCACTCCTGCTGGATGAGGAGCCCGTGCATCTCGAACACCCGCGCACCCGCCTCCGCGGCGTCCTGCCGCGCGAGCCGCGCGGTGTCGAGCGCCTGCGCGAAGTCGCCGCGGTACTGCTCGGAGAACGCCAGCGCCACCCGCACCGACGCCCGCCCCCGCAGCTCGAACTCGTCGCGCGCGGACTGCTCGGCGAGGTCGTACCAGCGGCGGAACTCCGAGCCGCCCGCGGGCGACAGGAGGTACGCGAGGTGCCGCGCCACCATCGCCTGCCCGGCGTCGTCGCCGGCGGCGCCGTAGAGGCCGTACGCCTCGCGCAGCAGCCGGGTCATGGCCGGCAGGTCGTCGTAGCGGAGGTTCTCGGCGGCCTGGAACGTCGCGGCGGCCAGACCCGACGCGTCGCCCGCGCGTTCGAGGAGGACGACGGCCTCGGCGTGGCGCTCGCGCGCGAGGTCGATGCGCGACAGGTGCGACAGCGAGCCGGAATGCGCCAGCAGCGCCCGCGCGCGCAGCGCGTCGTCGCCGTTGGTCGCCGCGACCTCCTCGGCGGTCCGCAGGTCCTCGATCGCCTCGCCGAAGCGGGCCAGCTCGTTGAGGGCGGTGGCGCGCTCGACGAGGAGGACGGCGTACGTCTCGTCGGGGATGCACCGCCGGGCCGCCTGCGCCACGTCGAGCGCCTGCGTCAGTGCGGCCTCGGCGTCGCGGGCCTGGTAGCGGTACAGCGAACGCCCCCACGCGAGCAGGTGGCGTACGGCGAGCCGCGCGAGGTCGCACGACGGCTGCACGCCCGCGGCGTCCGAGCGGGCCAGCGTGAACGCCTGGTGGAAGTGGTACGCGAGCAGGCTGAGCGGCGGGTTGGGGCCGCCCTCGCCGGCAGACACCTCGGTGAGCCAGTCGCCGACGATGCGGTGCAGCGCGGAACGGTCGCGGCGGGCCAGCGACTCGTACGCCACGTCGCGGATGAGCACGTGTTTGAAGACGTACTCCCGCTCGCCGGGCACCGACGAGACGGCGTGCCGCAGCAGGCCGCGCGCGACGAGCGCGTCGAGCGTCGCCTCGAGCTCGGGCTCCTCGGCCATCTCGTCGAGCAGCCCGGTCCAGACGGTGTCGCCGGCGACGGAGGCGCGCTGCAGCAGGCGCTTCTCGGCGGGCGAGAGGCTGTCGAGACGCGCGGTGATGAACATGCGCATCGAGTTGGGGACGCGGCGTACCTGCTCGCGATCGGCGTCGAGGCCGGCGGCGCCGCGGGAGATCGCGCCGGTCTCCAGCAGCATCCGCAGGCACTCGTCGAGGAACAGCGGGTTGCCCCCGGCGCGGCTCAGCAGGTCGCCCGCGAGCCAGCCCGGCGGCTCCTCGCCGAGCAGGTCCGCGAGCAGGCGGCGCATGTCGTCGTCGGGGAGCGCGCCGAGGACACGCAGCGGCAGCCCGGCGGGCAGGGCGTCGTCGGGCCTGCTCAGGCCGAGGACGAGCACCGGCGCGGGCAACGGTGACGCGTGCAGGTCGGCGACGAGCCCGAGGAGCTCGGCGCCTGCCCAGTGCAGGTCGTCGAGGACGAGCACGACCGGCAACGTCGCCGCGGTCGCGGTGAGCACCGAACGCAGCGCCGCCACGTCCGCGGCGAGCCGGTCGGTGCCGGGTGAGGGGGTACGCGGCTCGGCCGCCTGCGCGACGAGCGCGACGGTCTGCGCGACGAGCGACGTCGCCGCCGCGCCGAACACGCGCCGCGCGGCCGCCGCGACCTCGCGCTTCGGCGCGCCCGCGGGCACGCCGAGGTGGGTCGCGACCGCGTCGACGGCCGCCTGCAACGGGCGGCGGCGGCCGTACGGCGTGCACCTCCCGCGGAGCACGGTGACGCCGGCGCGGCGGGCGAGGAACTCCCCCGCGAGCCGCGTCTTCCCCTGGCCCGGGTCGCCGGTCAGGAGCAGCACCCGCGAGGTCCGCGCGGCGACCGCGCTGTCGAGCGCGGCGTGCAGCACCGCGATCGCGTCGGACCGGCCGACGAACGCGCCGCGGTCGGGGCGTACGCCGTCGGGGGCGACGGGGTCGAGGCCGAGGACCTCGTGCACGGCCACCGGCTCGGTGTGGCCCTTGACCTCGATCTCCCTGCGCGGCCCGAGTCGCAGCCCCGGCCCCGCGAGCTCGACGGTGCGGACGCCGACGAGCGTCTCCCCCTCGCTCGCGGCCGAGCACAGGTGCGCGGCGACGTTGACGGTGTCGCCCGCGACCGAGAACCCGGACACCTCCCTGCTCGCGGCGACGAACACCTCGCCGGTGTTGACGCCGATGTGCAGCCCGGGGACCGCGAGGCGTTCCTCTCCCCGGTTGATGGCCGCGACCTCCGCGTGCAGCGCGACCGCCGCGTGCGCGGCCCGCGCCGCGTCGTCCTCGTGCCCGACCGGAACCCCGAACACCGCCATGAACCCGTCCCCCTGCATCTGCGGCACCGTTCCCCCGTAGTGCTCGACGACCCGCCGCAACGCCGTCATGGCCGGGCGTACGAAGTCGTGCGCGTCCTCGGGGTCGAGGCGCTCGCACAGCTCGGTGTACCCGGTCATGTCGGCGAAGAGGAGGGTGACGAGCTTGCGTTCCGCCGGTGCGGTCGGCTCGCCGCACACGGAGCACGTCCGCGCGCCGGCGACGACCGCGGACCCGCACGAACGGCAGGTCGCGGAGTCGCTGGCGCGGGGAGCGTTCATGCGCTCAGACCGGGAATCCGGCGCCGTTGGAGAGCTGACCTGTCGCCGTGAACGTCACTCCCGTGACGCCCTGGGCGGCGGTGACGGAGGACAGGTAGCTCGACAACGAGGTGCTCGTGCTGGCGGTCACCTCCACGAGCACCTTCTGGCTGCCGTTGTCGACCACGGCGACGCCACTGACGCCGGTCATGCCGTCGACGACCCCGGCCAGCGTGACAGCCGCGTTCGACTGGAGAAGCGCGAACCCCACCCAGGCCGAGACCACGGCATGGGTAGGGAACGTGTAGTCGTCGTACGCCGCCTCGTCGACGATGTAGGCCGTCGCGCCGCTCAGGCCGGTCACGCCGAGTACCGCGTCGATCTCCTCTTCCAACGTCTCCTCGTCGGGGGCTTCGATTGCCACGTAGACGGCCCGGTCGCCCGAGAGGGGCAGGACGACCCGGGCGGGTCCGCCGTTGCCGACCTGCGTGGCAAGGGTCGACAGGGCGTTACCGGTGGCACTGCTCGCGAACACGTACGCATCCAAGCAAGGCTCCTCATGGTGGAACTGGGCGGGGGCGTCCCCGATGCTCCCTGCTTGTCTCGCCGTTGTGGGCGAACTGTCGGATACCCGACTCAGTGAACTTGCACGATCGCGAGGACGGGCCTGTGGTCGCTCGCCTCGACGAGCCCCGCGACCTCGGGCACCCCGCAGGACACGACGCCGAGCCGCCGGTCCACGAAGACCGCGTCGAGGCGGCGGCGCGGTGTGGCGGCGGTGCTCGTCAAGCCGTCGCCGAGCGGCGCCGTGGCGTACGCGTCGGCCAGCGCGCCCGCGAGCACGCGCCAGGCGGCGTCGTCGGGGTCCTCGTTGACGTCGCCGGCGAGCACGGCGGGCCGTCGTAGCGCGGCGAGGTGCGTGAGGACGAGGTCTGCCTGCGCGAGCCGCTCGGCGTCGTTCAGGCTCAGGTGCGTCGAGGCGACGGTCACCTCGCTGCCGCCGGCCTCGAACACCCCGATCGCCATCCCGCGCCGGTGCAGCGGCGGGTGCCACGGCAGCTTGACGTTCTTCGTGGTCACGACGCGCAGCCCGGGTCGGGCGAGGACGAGAACGGCGCCCGCGGGCCGCCCTCCCGTGACGACCTTCAGCCCCGCGGCCGCTGCCAGCGCGCGGCACCGCCGCCGCCAGAACAGGAAACGCGGCGCCTCCTGCACGCAGACCACGTCCGGGTCGCAGGCGCGGATGACGGCGGCGACCTTGTCGGTCCCGCGGCGGAGCGAGAGGACGTTGTACGACAGCACGCGCAGGGTGGTCACGCCGTCAGCTCCGTACCCGCCTTGCCCGCGACCGCCTCGGCCGCCTTGGCGAGCGACGTGATGACCGCGCGGGCGCCGCCGTTCTCCACGAAGTCGCAGGCGGCCTGCACCTTCGGCCCCATCGACCCCTCGGGGAACTCTCCCGCGCTCAGCAGGTCGCGCGCCTCGGCGGCGGTGAGGTGACGCAGCGGCCTCGCCTCCGGCGTCCCGAACGCCTGCTGCACCACCTCGACCTCCGTGAGGATGAGCAGCAGGTCGGCGTCGACGAGCAGCGCGAGCTTGGCCGCCGAACGGTCCTTGTCGACGACCGCGTCCACCCCGCGCAGCGCGCCGTCGAGGTCGACGACGGGTACGCCGCCGCCGCCCGCCGCGATGACGACGTGCCCCGCCTCGATCGTCTGCAGCAGCGGCCCCTCCTCCACGAATCGCAGCGGCTCCGGGGAGGCGACGACGCGCCGCCACCGCTTGTCCGGCTGGATCGTGAAGACGTGCCCGGTCTCGGCCGCGATGCGCTGCGCGTCGGGGCGCTCGTAGCTCGGGCCTACCGGCTTGGTCGGGCGGCGGAACGCCGGGTCGCGGCCGTCCACCACGACCTGCGTCACGAGGCAGAGGGTGCGGACGTCGGAGCCGCGGGCACGCAGCGCGTTGTCGAGCGCCTGCGCGAGGAGGTAGCCGATCTGGCCCTGGGACTCGGCGCCGCAGACGTCCATCGGCATCGCGGGGATGTCGGGCGCGGCGGCCTCCTGCTGGAGCAGGATGCGGCCGACCTGCGGGCCGTTGCCGTGGGTGAGGACGAGGCCGACGCCGTCGAGCACGAGGTCCGCGAGGTAGCCGCAGGTGTCCGCGAGAGCGGCGCGCATCTCGTCCGCCGAGCCGGTGGCGCGCGGCGGCGAGAGGGCGTTGCCTCCCAGCGCGACGACGGCTCGCATCCGCCGAGCCTAGGGGTTGGCGACGGCCCGATTCCGGTGATCTTGGCAACGTTTCTGCTGCCCGGGCAGCACGAACGTCGCCAAGATCACGAAAAGTGGAGGCGCGCGCTCAGAGCAACGGGAGCACCTCGCGGGCGAAGAGGCGGCGTTGCGTGCCCGCGTTCCCCCCGACGAACGCCACCACCGCCTCGGTCACGCCCGCGTCCGCGAGGGCGCGCAGCCTGGCGGCGACGTCGTCGGGCGTGCCGGTGAGGGCGTGGGCGCGTTCGGCGGGATTGCGGCCAGGGGTCCAGCCGGCGAGCAGGTCGGCGGCCTCGGCGGCGGTCGAGCCGAGCACGACCTGGCCGCCCCACGTGATCGGGACAGGCGTCGCCGGGATCTCGGACGGCGCCAGCGCCCAGCAGTTCCAGGCGTCGCCGAGGTCGGCGGCCAGCGCGCGGGTGCGCTCGCCGTTGCCACCGACCCAGACCGGCAGCCCAGGTACGCCCTCGCGCACCGCGGCCACCGTCGCCCGCAGCGCGTCCCGCCTGCCTTCGCCAGTCAGTGAGGGCAGGCCGAGGAGTACGTCCTCCCGCGCGCTGCTCGCGTCACCCGTGCCGAGGCCGAGCACGAGGCGTTCGCCGGCGACGGCGTGCAGCGTGCGGGCGAGGTGCGCGGTCATCGCGGGCGGGCGCATCGCGGCCCGCACGACGAGCGTCACGAGGCCGATCCGCGACGTCGCCGCCGCGACCGCGGCGAGTGCCGTGAACGCCTCCAGCACCGGCGTCCCCTCGGGCGCGCCGAGCGGCACGAGGTGGTCGTAGACCGACACCGAGGCGTAGCCGAGGTCCTCGGCCTCCCGCGCCACGTCGAGGAACGCCGCGTCCATGCGCCGCTGCGGCAGCGCCGTTCCGACCCTCACGACGTCCGCGCGAGGTCGGCGGCGCCGACCAGCCCCGCGGCGTTGCCGAGGACCGCCTGGCGGACGTCCGCGAACGGCCGGTGCCCGTGACCCGGCAGCATCGCCCGGAACGTCTCCCTCGCCGGCCCGAGCAGCAGCTCGCCCGCGTCGGCCACGCCGCCGCCGATGACGAACATGCCGGGGTCGAGCACCGCCGCGATGTCGGCGAGCGCGTGCCCGAGCCACCGCCCCACCTCGGCGAACGACTCCACCGCGCGCTCGTCCCCTGCCTCCGCGGCGGCCGTGATCTCCGGGCCCTCCGCGGACAGGCCGCGCTCGCGCGCGTAGCGGACCAGGGCGGTGCCCGAGGCGTACTGCTCGAGGCAGCCGGAGTTGCCGCAGCCGCAGGGGATCCCGTCGCGGACGACGCCGAGGTGACCCGGCTCCCCCGCGATGCCGAAACGGCCTCGGTACAGCGCGCCCTCGACGAGGATGCCGGCGCCGATGCCGGTGCCGACGGTGAGGCAGACGACGCAGTCCTCGCCGCGCGCGGCGCCGTAGCGGTGCTCCGCCCACGCGGCGCAGTTGGCGTCGTTCTCGACGTCGACGGGGAGGTCGATGCGCTCCTGCAGGAGGTCGCGGACGGGAAGGTTCTCCCAGGGGAGGTTCGGAGCGAAGAGCATCGTCGAGCGGTCGGCGCTCACGTAGCCCGCGGCCGCGATGCCGACGGCGGTGACGTCGTACGACGCGCAGAGCTCGTGCACGACGCCGACGACGGCCTCGATCGCGGCGTCGGAGTCGTCGGACGGCGTCGGGCGGCGCGTCTCCGCGACGACCCTGCCTTCGTCGTCCACGACGCCGCCGGCGACCTTGGTGCCGCCGATGTCGACGCCGATCGCCAGCGCCATCAGGCGATGTCGATCCGCTCGACGGGTACGTCGTCCCGCTTGCGGTGCGCCGTCGTCTCGGCGGCGTTCCGCAACGCCGTGAACAGACCGGTCGCCGCCTCCGTCACCTGCTCGAACAGTTCCGGCTGCGCGCCGCGCACGACGGACAGCGCCTGGCAGAACGGGCAGTACCTGCACTCGGCGGCGGCCTCCTCCGGCGCGGCAGGCGCGTGCTCGCGCCACCACGACTCGGCGGCGGTGAACAGCTTGGCGGCCTCGTCGGCGAGGGTTCCTACGGCTTCGGTCACAGCGATGCGTTCCAGAGGTCGGGGTCGGGGACGAACGAGATCACGAGCCGCCCTTCGCGCAGCGCGGCGGAGTCGACGAGGCAGCGGCGCAGCGCGCTCGGCAGCGCCAGCACACGACGGCGGGAGCCGACGGTGACGACCAACTCGTCGCCGCGTCGTACGAGGTCGAGGTCGCGCTTGTCGGCGAGCGGCAGGTCGAGCGCGAGGTCGAAGCCGGCGTCCGTACGGGTCACCGACATGAGGTCGTGCGGCGGCGGCAGCGCGAGCGGGTCGTGGGCGCCGTACGCCTCCGCGCCGAACGCCGCCAGCTCCTCCAGGCCGACCGGCTCGCCGGCGCGGTACGGGCTGAGCCAGATCGGCAGCGGCGCGAACGACTGCTCCACCTCGCCGAGCTGGATCTGCTGCGCCGCAACCCATCCGGCCCGCCACGCGTCACCACCCGCGGGGAAGACACGGTTGGCGACGACGCCGTCCACGCGGTAGCCGTAGAGGCTCAGCGACGTCAGGGTGCGGCGCGCCTCGGCGACGACGACGGCCTCGGGCGTGAGGACGAGGCGTACCGACGAGGTCGTCTGGTCGGTGAGCATCGCGCGGACGTCGGCGAGCTCGGCGTGGAGGCGTTCGACGGCGTCGAAGACCTTGTCCTGCGGGAACGGCACGCTGCTCACCCGCCCGATGACCGGACGCATCGCGCGGGCCACGCGGCGGGAGGCGGGGAAGACGCGGTCCATGTACCAGGACAGCGCCTCCGGTAGCGCGAGCAGCCGCAGCGTCTCCGCGGTCGGAGCGCAGTCGACGACGACGAGGTCCCACGTCTGCGAGGCGACCTGGCGGCGTACCTCCAGCAGCGCCAGCACCTCCTCGGCGCCGGGCAGCACGGTCAGCTCCTCGGCCGCCATCGGGTCGATGCCGGACTTGTCGAGGACGCTGCGCAGGTAGTCCTGCACCTCGCGCCAGGAGCGTTCGAACTGCCGCTGCGCGTCGATCTGCTGGCCGTACAGGCTGCCGTCGATCTCCGTCGGCTCGGGACCGAGCGGGCAGTCCACGGTGTCGGCGAGCGAGTGCGCCGGGTCGGTCGAGACGATCAGCGTCTTGAGGCCGCGGCCCGCGGCGAGCGTCGCGGTGGCCGCCGAGGCGGTCGTCTTCCCCACACCACCCTTGCCGGTGAAGAGGACGACGCGCACCAGGCAGAGGCTAGCGGGCCTCGGGAGGCGCGCCCAATCGCCCGCCCATCCGCGTACGGACCTCCGGCCACGCCGGCAGGTCGCGGACGGGCGCGAGGTCGGGGTCGGCGTCGATCGCGGAGAAGTCGGTCCAGCCCAGCTCGGCGGCGTAGCCGAGGGCGCGCAGCGCCCGCTCGGGGTCGCCGGCGCGGGCGTACGAGCACGCGGTGTTGTACGCGACGCCGGCCTCGGTGGCGCCGGTGGCGAGGGCGCGTTCGCCCCAGGCGGCCGCGGCGGCGTAGTCGTCCGTGCGGTACAGCGCGTCCATGACGCCCGCCGCCCCCTGGCCCGTGACGCCGCCGATGACGCCGACGAGGTCCTCGCCGCGGGTACGCAGCAGCAGTGCCAGCTCGCGTACCGCCCAGGCCGGCGGATCGTCGGCGAGCGCGGTGGTGAGGCGTTCGCGGGCGAGCTGCTCCTGGCCGTTCGCGAGCAGCACCGTCGCGCCGAACACCGGCTCCACCGACCCCGCCGGCAGGTCGACGAGCGTGTCCTGCGCCTCGCGGTGCCGGCCGAGCCGCAGCAGCGCGGCGGAACGGATGATCGCGGCCGTGCCGCGCAGCGGTGGCGCCACCGCGTCGACGTCGGGGAGGTGCCGCAGCGCGTCCTCGGGGCGGCCGTCGTGCAGCGCGATCTCCGCCTCCGCGAGGCTGCTGACGACCGGGTCCTCGCCCTTGCGCAGCGCCAGGATGCGCTGCAGGTTGCCCGCACCGAAGAAGAGGACGAACGCGGCGGCGATCGGCTCGCCGTACGCGAACGCCGCCACGGCGACGGCCGCCGCGACGCCGAGGGAGACGTACGACGCGCGGCGGATGCGGACGAGGTCGTCCCCTCCCGGCATCAGCGCGAGCACCACCTGGCCACCGTCGAGAGGCAGCATCGGCAGGAGGTTGAGCAGGCCCCAGCCGAGGTTGACGAAGATGGCGCTGAACAGGACGTCGGCGAGGAGCGACGTCTCCGGCGGGTCGAGGGTGACGTAGGCGAAGACCAACGCGACACCGAGCACCACACCCGCGAACGGCCCCGCGACGCTGACCGCGACCCGGCGGCCGCGGCTCGCGCGGGCCGGCTGCCACGTCGTGAGCCCGGCCATCATGTAGAGGTCGATGCGCGGCCTGCCACCGGCGGGCGCCGCGACGAACGCGTGCCCCAGCTCGTGCGCGATGACCGACACCGTGACGATGGCGAGCCAGACGAGCGCGCCTGGGACGTCCAGCGACTGCGACTCCTGCGAGTACAGGCTCAGTCCCACCACGATGACGAGGAAGCTCGTGTGGATCGTGACGGGGAAGCCGAACAGCCGGAACGACAGCAGCCCCCGTCGCCCCTCGCCGGGGACCGGAATCGCCATCTAGTGGAGACCCTCGACGCGCTTCTTGAGCTCCTTCAGCGCGGTGTCCATGACGACCTTCTCGGCCTTGCGCTTGAACATCCCCAGCATCGGGATGCCGGCGTCGATCGTCAGGGAGTACGTCACGTGGGTCGCGTCGCCCTCGGGCCTGAGGACGTACGAGCCGGTGTTCTCCTTGAGGCTGCCGGCCTCGAGCTCCCAGGTGATCTTCTCGTCGCCGGAGTACGTGTAGCGCAGCGTGTAGTCGGCCTTCATGACGCCCGCGTCCACGACGAAGCGGGCCTTGTCGGCGCGGCCGTCGGCGCCGGTCGAGAGCACCTCGGCGGTCTTGATGAAGCCGGCCCACTCGGGGTAGCGCTCGAAGTCCGCGATGACCGCCATGACGTCCGCAGGAGCGGCGTCGATCGTGATGGAGCTGCTCGCCTGGTCCGCCATGCCCGTGAGCCTATTGCCACTCCAGGACGTACGGCCTGCCGGAGCCGCGGAAGTAGCCGACGTTGACGCACTCCGTACGCCCGATCGTGAGGGACGCCTCCAGCGGCTGGTGCACGTGCCCGAACAGGCAGAGGTCGGGCTGCGTGTCGCGGATGGCGTCGAGGACGGCCTCGCTGCCGCGTTCGAAGCGGCGGGCCTCGGTGTCGTAGACCAGAGAGGGCCACTGCGGCGGGATGTGGCAGCAGAGGACGTCCACCGCGCCGACCGCGGCGACCTTGGCGGCGTACGTCTCGTCGTCGATCTCCATCGGCGTGCGCATCGGGGTCCGCAGGCCGCCGCCCACGAAACCGAACGTCCTCCCCCCGATCTCCGCCGTCGCGCCGTCGAGCAGCGTGATGCCGTCGCGCAGGTAGTCGTCGTAGAGGTGCGGGACGTCGACGTTGCCGTACGTCAGGTACGTCGGTGTCGGGAACGCCGCGAACAGCTCGGCGTACTGCGCGCGGATCGCCCGCTCCAGCAGGACCCAGCGCTCCTCGTCCTTGCTGGCCCAGAGGTCGTTGGAGAACGCGCGGGCCTCGTCGAAGCGCCGCGCCGTCCGCAGCTCGACCAGCTTCTCCACCGCGGCGGTGCCGAACAAGTCGGCCATGATCCCGCTGTAGTCGCCGTAGTCGATGAAGTGGATGAGGTCGCCGAGGCAGACCAGCGCGTCGGCGCCGTCGCCCGCGCGGGCGAGCGCGGCCGCCGCCCCGTGGACGTCGCTGACGACATGCACCCGCATGGGTGCGAGCGTACGGCGCGGCCGACGGCAGGGCCCGCATCCGTCCGGTGCAGCGTTTCGACGAACGCCGCACGGAACGAGGAGAGCTACTCCTCGCGGGGCAGCGACGTGTAGTCGATGGTCGGTTCGAGCGAAGCCTCGCCGCCGCCCGCGGTCGTGTCCGTGAACGCGAACGTGAGGATCGCCAGCACCGTGAGGAACGCCAGCATCGCGCCGAGCGAGAGCAGCAGGAAGCGGCGGCGGGCGGCCTTGACGTCGCTCAGCCGCGCGATGCGGCCGCCGAACGGCGCCGTGCAGACGCCGCACGCGTCGAGGTCGAGGGCGTTCGGCTCGCCGCACTCGACGCAGGGCCAGGTGGCGCCGGACGGCGCGCCGGCGTCGGCGGCGAGCGGCTCGCCGAGCAGCACGGCCAGCGGCGCGGTCAGCGGGTCGACACCACCCTGCGCGGACCCCTGAACGGGCACCGCGACCGGCGCGGCGACGGCCGCGCGCACGGCAGGACGCGGCGGAGCCACCGGGGCAGGGGGCGGCGCGGGCTCGGGCCGGAGGTCGGTCCAGCACAACGTGCACCACGGGTCGCCCGCCCGCACGGCTCCGCCGCACGACGGACACCGTTCGTTCGCCATGCCTGCTCTATCGGCCGAACGGCCTAGCGGGCTTTAGCCCGGAGATCCGGCGGGTTCTCGCGGGGCAGCCCCGGCGGGCGGCCGGCCTCGAGCCGGTCCTTGATCTCGTTGAGCCCGGCCTTGAGGCGGACGCAGTGGGCGGTACGCGCCTTGATCGCCTTGCGCACCAGCCTCCGGGGGTCGCCGGCGATCGGCTCGGTGTCGCTGCCGCGGCGGCTCGGGTCGGCGCGCAGGTAGTAGTGGACGACGGCGCCGTCGCCCCACGGCTCGACCCAGAACTCATTCGAGCCGACGAGCGCGCCGGTGATCGTGAGGCGGATCCCCTCGTCGCCGCGGTCCTCGAAGACGTGCAGCTCCAGGTCGGGGAACACCCGCGCCCAGAACGCCGGCTCCTTCACCGCCGCGGCAACGGCCGCGGGCGAGGCGACGACGAACGTCTCGTCGATGACGTCGACCAGGGGCACGCCACCCAGTATCGGGCGGCGCGCCCCCGGCCGGCCAACTCAGACGATCGGGTCGAACGTCGTCAGGCCGTTGGCGACCTGCAGCGACGTCAGCGTCGAGTGCGACCGCAGGTACGCGAGCGCCAGGTTGAGGTTCATGACGCCGTTGCTGCCGTCGGTGGACAGCGTCGACAGGGTGCCGAGCGCGGCGCCGTTGCGGTCGAGGAACGCGCTGCCGGAGTCACCGGGGATGCCGGGGCTGACCGTGTAGACCGAGTAACGCCACCCCGTGGCGGGCGTCGTCGTCGTGGTCTGGCCGACCTTCGGGCTGAGCGGGGTCAGGCCGAAGCGCAGCGACGAGTTGCCGTACGTGTAGACGTACGAGCGCGCCGGCAGGCCGCTCGTGTTGACGCCCTGCGGGCCGCCCCAGAACGGCACCGACGGGTTGACGCGGCCGTAGTCGGCGGCGTCGAGCTTGACGATCGCGAAGTCGTTGTACGCGCACTGCGCCGACGTCACCGACGGGTCGGACTTCATCGCGATCCAGGAGCTGTAGACGAGCTTGCCGGGGCGGGTGGCGCCGGTGACGGTGACGTTGGTGCCGATCGGCTGGGAGCCGGTGATGCAGCCGTTCGTGTCGGTCGGGCCGCCGGTGGACGCGCAGTGCGCGGACTGGCCGATGTAGACGTTGTTCGACGAGTCGTAGAACACGAAGTTGGCGGTGCACTGGCCGCCCGCGGTGTAGGTCTGCACGCCGGGGTGGATCGGGCCGTTCGCGTTCCAGACGGGCACGGCGGAGGCGGGGGTCGCTCCACCGAGCACGCCGGTGCCGGCGACCAGGGCGGCCGCGAGCACGGTCGTACGGATGCGCTGGGACATGGAGATCCTCATCTGTAGGGGGTGAGTGCTGTGCCAATTCGCTGTCGCGGCGTTCAGTCCTCCATTCGCTTGTTGCGAACGATGCGCAGGTGAGAAGTAACAAGAAGATGGACAGAACGGAATTCGACCCCTTACCCTCCGCACATGTCCTCCGTCGCGGTCCTCGTCACGCGCCTGCATGTAGACCTGCAGCGCGTATCGACCGCGATGTGTCGGCCGTCCCGATCGGACGGCTAGACCCCGCGCTCCCCTGAGCGCCTCCTAGACCACTTCCCCGATCGGGACGCCGCGTACGGCGCATCCCCGATGCCGTGGCGCGCGTTCCGCCACCCCCTGAGGACCTCCGTTGACGATCGCCTACGCCGACCCGTTGCGCGACATCGCGCTGCGGGCGGGCCGCGACCTCGAGGGCGCGCCCGCCGAGGACGTGCTCGCGTGGGCGGCGGGCCTGTTCGGCGAGCGCTTCGCCGTCACGTCGTCGATGGAGACCGGCGTCCTCGCGCACCTCGTCAGCCGCGTCGCGCCGAAGGTCGACGTGCTCTTCCTCGACACCGGCTACCACTTCGCCGAGACGATCGGCACCCGCGACGCGATCGCCGCGACGTACGACGTCACCGTCGTCACCATCACGAGCGGCCGCCCCGACGACCGGCTGTACGAGACCGACGTCGAGGCCTGCTGCAAGGCCCGCAAGGTGGACCCGCTCGACGCGGCCCTGGCGCCGTACGTCGCCTGGGGCTCCGGCGTCCGCCGCGACGAGAGCCCGTCCCGCGCGGACACGCCGGTCGTCGGGTGGGACGACAAGCGCGGCAAGGTCAAGGTCAACCCGCTCGCGACCTGGACGCAGGCCGACGTCGACGCGTACGTCGCCGAGCACGGCGTCCTCGTCAACCCGCTGCTGTCCGACGGCTACCCGTCGATCGGCTGCGCGCCGTGCACGCGACGCGTGGCGCCTGGTGAAGACCCCCGCAGTGGCCGTTGGGCGGGGCTGAGCAAGACGGAGTGTGGTCTCCATGTCTGACGTCCGTACGTTCGCGTCCTTCGGCGGGGCGGTCGACGCCTCGACAGCGCCGCGGCTGCTCGCCGACGACGAGCCGGCGCCGAGCCTGCGCGACGCGCCGTCGTTCGCCGACGTCGAGGAGCTGGACCGCTTCGAGGTCGCGGTGAAGCAGTACCTGACGGGCCAGCTCGACCCCGAGGAGTTCCGCCGCCTGCGCCTCTGGCACGGCGTCTACGGCCAGCGCCACCTCGTCGACGTGCACATGATCCGTACGAAGCTGCCAGGGGGTGCCCTCACGCCCGAGGCGCTCGACGCCATGGCCGACGTGTCGGAGAGGTGGAGCCGCGGCTGGGGCCACATCACGACGCGTCAGAACGTGCAGTTCCACTTCGTCGCGCTCGCCGACGCGCCCGCGGTGTTGAAGCGGCTTGCCGAGGCCGGCGTCACGTCGCGCGAGGCCTGCGGCGACACCGTCCGCAACGTCACCGCCTGCCACCTCGCCGGTGTCTGCCCGATGGAGGTGCTCGACGTCAACGCCGCCGCGGAGGCCGTCGCGCGGCACTTCCTCCGCAACCCGCTGGCGCAGAACCTTCCCCGCAAGTTCAAGGTCGCCGCGTCCGGCTGCGCCATCGACTGCGCGCTGACCGGCATCCACGACATCGGCATCCTCGCCACCGAGGTCGACGGGGTGAAGGGCTTCCGGCTCATGGTCGGCGGCGGCCTCGGCACCGACCCGCACGCCGCCCAGCCGATCGAGCCGCTCACCTCCCCCGACGAGCTCATCGTCACGTCCGAGGCGATCCTGCGGGTGTGGGACCGCGAGATGCCGCGGCACCAGCGGGCGCGGGCACGGATGAAGTTCCTCGTCGCCAAGATGGGCATCGAGACGTTCCGCGAGAAGGTCCTCGCCGAGCGCGAGAAGCTGCGCTGCTCCGCCGACTACCGCAAGGCCGACCCGGACGCGTTCCTCCCCGCGCGCACCGTCCGTCCCGAGCCGCCGGCGGAGACGCCGTACGAGACGAAGGACCCGTTCGGCTACGCCCTGTGGCGCGAGACGAACGTCATCGAGCAGCGCCAGCGCGGCCGCTTCGTGGCGTACGTCTCCGTGCGCATGGGCGACGTGACGACCGAGCAGTTCCGGGTGCTGGCGAAGGCGTCGCGCGAGCTCGGCGTGGAGTGGCGTACGACCGTCCGGCAGAACCTCGTCGGCCGCGACCTCCGTCCCGGGGACGTGCCACGGCTGTACGACATCCTCGCGGAGGCCGGGCTCAACGAGAACGGCGCCGAGCGGGCGTCGAACGTCGTCGCCTGCCCCGGCGCCGAGACGTGCAACCTCGCTCTGGTGGCCAGCCGCGGCGTCGCGTCGGCCACCATCGATGCGCTGCGCGCGGCCGGCCTCGGCGACGTGCCGCTGTCCATCAACGTGTCGGGCTGCCCCAACTCCTGCGGGCAGCAGCAGATGGCGGACATCGGCCTCTCCGGCCAGGTCCGCAGGGTCGGCACGGACGAAGCCCCCGGCTACCGCATCCTGCTCGGTGGCCGGGTCACGGAGGGCGGGGCCAGGTTCGGCCAGTACGTCGCCAAGGCGCCCGCGAAGCGGACGCCCGAGGCGGTCGTCGCGGTGGTCGGCCGGTTCCGTGACGAACGCCGCGGCGACGAGCGGTTCGGCGAGTGGGTGGACCGCGTAGGGGCGGAAGCCATCGGCGCGTCGCTCGCGGCGTTCGACGAGAAGAGGACGCGCGAGGAGGCCCCGGACGACTTCACCGACTGGGGCGAGACGACGCCGTTCGAGGTCATCCTGGGGCGTGGCGAATGCGCGGGATGACCATCTGGCTCACCGGCCTCCCGAGCGCCGGTAAGACGACGATCGCGCGCGCCGTCGCCGAACGTCTCGACGGCCCCCTCGAGGTCCTCGACGGCGACGAGATCCGCGAGCACCTGTCGAAGGGCCTCGGGTTCACGAAGGAGGACCGCGACACGCAGGTGCTCCGCGTCGGCTGGGTCGCGTCGCGGCTGGCGCGCAACGGCGTCACCGTCCTCGCCTCACTCGTCTCGCCGTACGCCGCCGCCCGCGACAAGGTCCGCGCGCTGCACGGCGAGGCCGGCGCCGACTTCTACGAGGTATACGTCGCCACGCCGCTCGAGGTCACCGAGGCGCGCGACGTGAAGGGCCTCTACGCCAAGGCGCGGGCCGGCGAGATCGCGAACTTCACCGGCATCCACGACCCGTACGAGCCGCCCGTCTCCCCCGACCTCGTCATCCACACGGAGTCCGAGTCCGTTGCCGAGTCCGCCGCCCGAGTCCTGGAGCTGATCTCCCCCACGACCGCGCTGCGCGCGGCCGCGGGGACCCCGGAGGAGAGCGCATGACCGCTGTCATCGAGCCCGTCGTCCGGCACACGCCGTACGCCCTCTCCCACCTCGACGTGCTGGAGAGCGAGTCCATCCACGTCATGCGCGAGGTCGTCGCCGAGCTCGAACGCCCCGTCCTCCTCTTCTCCGGCGGCAAGGACTCCATCGTCATGCTGCGGCTGGCGGAGAAGGCGTTCTGGCCCGCGCCGATCCCGTTCCCGCTCATGCACGTCGACACCGGCCACAACTTCCCCGAGGTCATCGACTACCGCGACCGCCGCGTCGCGGAGCTCGGCGCGCGGCTCGTCGTCGCCAGCGTCCAGGAGTCCATCGACACCGGCCGCGTCCGCGAGCGCGCCGGCCAGTCCCGCAACCCGCTCCAGACCGTCACGCTGCTCGACGGCATCGCCAACGGCCGGTACGACGCCGTCTTCGGCGGCGCCCGCCGCGACGAGGAGAAGGCCCGCGCCAAGGAGCGGGTGTTCTCGTTCCGCGACGAGTTCGGGCAGTGGGACCCGAAGAACCAGCGCCCCGAGCTGTGGTCGCTCTACAACGGCCGCCACAACCCCGGCGAGCACATCCGTGTCTTCCCGCTCTCCAACTGGACCGAGCTCGACATCTGGCAGTACATCTCTCGCGAGTCCCTGGAAGTCCCCTCCATCTACTACGCGCACCGGCGCGAGGTGTTCTCGCGCGACGGCATGTTGCTGGCCGTCTCGCCGTACGTCACCCTCCGGCCCTCGGAGACGCCCTTCGAGGCGACCGTGCGCTACCGCACTGTTGGCGACGCCTCGTGCACCGGAGCCGTCCTCTCGTCCGCGTCCACCGTCGCCGAGGTCATCGCGGAGGTTGCCGCTACGCGCATCACCGAGCGGGGCGCTACCCGGGCTGACGACAAGGTCTCCGACGCCGCTATGGAGGACCGCAAGCGAGAGGGGTACTTCTAATGTCTTCTCTCTCACCAGAGTCGGTGCCGTCGGGGGAGGCTGCCTCGCTAGGGCTCCTACGTCGCTCTAGTCGCTCGGCAGCCTCCCCCGACGACCCCTCCACCCCGGGCGCTTCCGCTGGGACCACGGAACTGCTCCGCCTCGCCACCGCGGGCTCCGTCGACGATGGCAAGAGCACCCTGATCGGGCGCCTGCTCTGGGACAGCAAGAGCGTGTTCGAGGACCAGGCTGCCGCTGTTGTCGATGCCTCTGAGCGGCGCGGCGAGGCCACCAATCTCGCTTTGCTCACCGATGGTCTCCGTGCGGAGCGGGAGCAGGGGATCACGATCGACGTGGCGTACCGGTACTTCGCCACGCCGCGGCGCAAGTTCATCGTCGCGGACACCCCTGGCCACGTGCAGTACACGCGCAACATGGTCACGGGTGCCTCGACCGCTGATCTTGCCGTCATCCTCGTGGATGCCCGCAAGGGGCTGGTCGAGCAGAGCCGCCGTCACGCGTTCTTGTCTCGGCTGTTGCGGGTGCCGCACCTCGTCCTCGCCGTGAACAAGATGGACCTGGTCGGGTGGGACGAGGAGGTCTTCCGCGCGATCGCCTCGGCGTTCCCGTTCGAGGCCACGGCCATCCCGCTCTCCGCTCTCCACGGCGACAACGTCGTGGAGCGTTCCGCCAACACGCCCTGGTACGACGGCCCCTCGCTCCTGGAGCACCTGGAGTCGGTCGACGTCGCGACCACGCACCACATCGGCGACGCGCGGTTCCCCGTCCAGCATGTGATCCGCGATCACCGCACCGGCTACCGCGGCTACGCGGGCACCGTCGCGTCCGGCGTTCTGCGTCCCGGCGACGAGGTCGAGGTGCTGCCGAGCGGGCTGCGGACGCGGATCGAGGCGATCGACACGTACGACGGTCCGGTCGACACGGCGTTCGCGCCGATGTCGGTGACGCTGCGCCTCGCCGACGAGGTCGACGTCTCGCGCGGCGACATGATCGTCGGCGTCGGCGGCCGCCCCGACGTCACCAACGACGTCACCGCCACCGTCTGCTGGATGACCGACGAGCCGCTGCGCCCCGGCAGCAGGCTGCTCGTCAAGCACACGACCCGCACCGCGAAGGCGGTCGTGAAGACGCTGGACCAGCGGCTGGACGTGGCGACGTTCGAGCCGGTGCCTGCCACCGAGCTCGGCCTCAACGACATCGGCCGCGTGACGCTGCGGACGGCGCAGCCGCTGTTCGCCGACGACTACGCCGAGAACCGCGCGACGGGCGCGTTCATCCTCGTCGACGAGCTGACCGGCGCGACCGCCGGCGCGGGGATGGTCGGCGCGTGAAGAAGGCCCTCCTCGCGCTCGCCGCCGTCGCCACGCTCGCCGCGACGGCCGGCTGCTCGACGTCGCCCAGCGCCAGCGCCGGCCCCGGGGGCACGCTGCGCCTCGGCTACTTCGCCAACGTCACCCACGCCACGCCGGTCATCGGCGTCGAGCGCGGGACGTACGCCACCAGGCTCGGCCCGACCCGGCTGGAGACGCAGGTCTTCAACGCGGGCCCGGCGGCGGTGGAGGCGCTGTTCGCGGGGGCGATCGACGCGACGTACATCGGCCCCAACCCGGCCATCAACGCGTACGTCAGGAGCAAGGGCTCGGCGCTGCGCATCGTCGCCGGCGCCACGAGCGGCGGCGCGGCGCTGGTCGTGAAGCCGGGCATCACGAGCGCGAACGACCTGCGCGGCAAGACCGTCGCGACGCCGCAGCTCGGCAACACGCAGGACGTCGCGCTGCGCGCGTGGCTGGAGTCGAACGACTTGCACACCGACCCGCAGACCGGCGGCGACGTGACGATCGCGCCGTCGGAGAACGCCACGACGCTGGAGCTGTTCCGCAAGGGCGACGTCGCGGGCGCGTGGCTGCCCGAGCCGTGGGCCAGCCGTCTCGTTCTCGAAGGCGGCGCGGAGGTGCTCGTCAACGAGAAGGACCTCTGGCCGGGCGGGCAGTTCGTGACGACGCACCTCGTCGTCGCGACGAAGTTCCTCGACAAGAACCCCGGCATCGTCAAGCGCCTGCTCGAGGCCCACGTCGAGACCACCGCCTGGATCGACGCCAACGCCGCCGAGGCCAAGACCACCGTCAACGCCGCGCTGGAGAAGCTGACGCAGAAGGCACTGCCGGGGCCGGTGCTCGACAGGGCGTTCGCGGAGCTGACCATCACGAACGACCCCGTCGCCGCCTCGCTCGCCACGAGCGCGGCCCACGCCGTGAAGGCAGGGCTGCTCGACGAGCCCGACCTCGCCGGCATCTACGACCTCCGCCTCCTCAACGAGGTGCTCACCGCGACCGGTGCCGCACCGGTCGCGAACGCGGGACTAGGGAGCTAGCCATGGCCGTCACCTACGAAGAGGCGCTCGTCAGGGCGCCGCACGCCGTGTCGCTGCGCAACGTGAGCAAGTCGTTCGGCGACGGGCCGCGCGTGCTCGACGGCATCGACCTCGAGGTGAAGCCGGGCGAGTTCCTCTGCCTCGTCGGCGCCAGCGGCTGCGGCAAGTCGACCCTGCTCTCGCTCGTCGCGGGCCTGGAGGAGCCCACCGCGGGCCGGGTGCACCACCACGGCAACGGCGCGGCGCTGATGTTCCAGGAGTCGGCGCTGTTCCCCTGGCTCACCGCGGGCCAGAACGTCGAGCTCGCGCTCCGTCTCCGAGGCGTCCCGCGAGGGGCGCGGCGCCCGGAGGCGGAGCGCCTCCTCTCCCTCGTCCGGCTCGAGGGCCAGGCGAAGAAGCGCGTGCACGAGCTGTCCGGCGGTATGCGGCAGCGCGTCGCGCTGGCCCGCGCGCTCGCGCAGGACAGCAGCGTTCTCCTCATGGACGAGCCGTTCGCGGCACTCGACGCCATCACCCGCGACGCGCTGCACGAGGAGCTGACGCGGGTCTGGGCCGAGGTCGGGCTGACGGTGCTGTTCGTGACGCACAACGTCCGCGAGGCCGTACGTCTCGGCCAGCGCGTCGTCCTCCTGTCGTCGAAGCCCGGTCGCGTCGCGGCCGAGTGGGAGGTCGGCATCCCGCAGCCGCGGCGCATCGAGTCGCCCGAGGTCGCGGGGCTGTCGGTCGAGATCACCGAACGCCTGCGCGAGGAGATCCGGCGGCATGGCAGAGACTGACGCGCTCGCCACCCTCGAAGCGGGTCTCGACGCGCTGGAGGAGCCGGCTGCCCCCTCGCGTACGGAGCGCCGCTGGGTCCGCGCCGTACCCCCGCTCGTGGCGCTGGCGCTGCTGCTCGGCGTGTGGCAGCTGGCGTACGTCCTCGAGCTGAAGGACCCGCACGCGATGCCGTCGCCGGCCGACGTGTGGCGCAGCCTCGGCGACCAGTGGGCCAAGGGCACCGTGCAGGAGGCCGTGAAGAACAGCCTGCACCGCGGCGTACTCGGCTTCCTCGCGTCCATCGCCGTCGGTACGCCGCTCGGGCTGCTCATCGCGCGCGTCAGGGTCGTACGCCTCGCGATCGGCCCGATCATCTCGGGCCTGCAGAGCCTGCCTTCGGTGGCGTGGGTGCCGGCCGCGATCATCTGGTTCGGTCTGTCGGACGCGGCGATCTACTTCGTCGTGCTCATGGGCGCGGTGCCGTCCATCGCGAACGGCCTCGTCGCCGGCATCGACCAGATCCCGCCGCTGTACCTCAAGGTCGGCCGCGTCCTCGGCGCGCGGCGCTTCACGGCCGCGCGCCACGTCGTCGTGCCCGCCGCGCTGCCGGGGTACGTCGCCGGGCTGAAGCAGGGATGGGCGTTCTCGTGGCGCTCGCTGATGGCGGCCGAGCTCATCACGTTCAGCCCGCGCCTGGGTCTGGGCCTCGGCCAGCTCCTCGACGCGGGACGCCAGCTGTCCGACATGTCCCTCGTCGTCGCGTCGATCCTCGTCATCCTCGCGGTCGGCGTGGGGATCGAGCTGCTGGTGTTCGCCCCGCTGGAGCGCCGGGTGCTGCGGCGGCGCGGTCTGGCGACGGCTGCCTGACCCGGTTACTGGTGAGTAGCGACTCGGGCCGAGCACGAACTGGTGAACGGCGACGTCGCTACTCACCAATAACGTGAGTCACGGCCGTACGAGCGGCCTCATCTCGTGATCTCGGCACTGTGCGGGAGGCAACCCGGGCGCGTCCCTTCAGGCGGCGGGGCCTGGCGACGGCTGCGTCAGGGCCGGGCGCTTCGTCCGCAGCACGAGCACCGCGCACGCCGCCACCGCGACGAACGCCGCCGCGACCGGCAGCGCGCGCGACCCGCTCCCGCCGCCGTCCCCGGAAGGCGGTGCGGCAGCCGGCTCGGACGTCGCCACGGCCCCCGCGCCCGTGGGCGGGTAGCCCTCCCCGAGGTGGGCGGGCGGGCCGTCGGCGGACCGCGTTCCGGTGCACAGGTGCGACGTCAGCAGGCCGTTCTTCTCCTCCGCGTAGAACAGCGCGCCGCCGCTGCCGGGGATCTCCAGGCCGCACGAGGCGCCGTGCGCCGGCGTACGCACCTCGGCGCGCGTGCCGACGGAGCCCGCGTAGACGCGCTCGACGTCGACGACGTACGTCGCGCCCTGCCCCTCGACGTCGCGGCGGACGATCTCGCCGTAGAAGACGGTGCCCTCCAGCGGCGCGACGCCGCCCGGCTCGACCGCGCAGGAGCAGGCATATGCCCCGGAAACCGGCAGAGCGCAGGCGAACACGACGGCCAGCAGGAGGGCGCGTAGGGCGCGGGCGATGGTCATGGCGGTTCGACGGTAGCGGGACGCGGGCCGTTCCCTTAGGTTCGTCGCATGAAGGAGTACACGAGCCCCGTCCGGATCGCCGAGCCCACGAGCGGCAACCTCACCGACATGGTGTGGGACAACGAGCGCGACCACCCCGACGACGTCATCTTCGCCAAGCGCTCCGGCGGCGGCTGGTCCGACGTCACGTCGCGCCAGTTCGCCGAGGAGGTCCGCGCGCTCGCCGCCGGCTTCGTGGCGTCCGGCGTGCAGGTCGGCGACCGCGTCGGCCTCATGAGCCGTACGCGCTACGAGTGGGCGCTCGCCGACTACGCGATCTGGGCGGCCGGCGGCATCACCGTGCCGATCTACGAGACGTCGTCGGCCGAGCAGGTCGAGTGGATCCTCTCCGACTCCGGCGCCGTCGCTGTGATCGTCGAGAACGACGGCCACTCCGAGACGGTCGCGTCGGTGCGCGGCAAGCTGCCCGACCTGCGCCACTCGTGGGCCATCGACAGCGGCGACCTCGAGAAGCTCGTCGAGCAGGGCAAGGGCGTCGAGCGCGCGACCCTCGACGCGCGGCACGGCGCGCTCACCCCCGACACGCTCGCGACGATCATCTACACGTCCGGCACGACCGGCCGCCCCAAAGGCTGCGAGCTGACGCACGGCAACTTCCTCTTCGACATCGCGTCGACGAGCGAGGGCCTCGGCGAGTTCTACAACGAGACCGGCTCGACGCTGCTGTTCCTGCCGCTCGCGCACGTGTTCGGCCGGATCATCCAGCTCGGCGCCACCGCCAACCGCGTCAAGGTCGCGCACAGCGCCGACGTCAAGAACCTGCTGGCCGACCTGGCGACGTTCAAGCCGACGTTCCTCCTGTCGGTGCCGCGGGTGTTCGAGAAGGTCTACAACGGCTCCAAGCAGAAGGCGCACGCCGACGGCAAGGGGAAGATCTTCGACCTCGCCGAGAAGGTCGCGATCTCGTACTCCGAGGCGCTCGACAAGGGCAGCGTCCCGCTCCCGCTGAAGCTGCAGCACGCGCTGTTCGACAAGCTCGTCTACTCCAAGCTGCGCGCGGCCCTCGGCGGCAACGTCACCCACTGCGTCTCCGGCGGCGCCCCGCTCGGCGCGCGGCTCGGGCACTTCTTCCGCGGCATCGGCGTGACGATCCTCGAGGGGTACGGCCTCACGGAGACCAGCGCGGGCTCCACCCTCAACCTGCCGAACGCCATGAGGATCGGCACCGTCGGACGTGCCATCCCCGGCACCAGCGTCCGCATCGCCGAGGACGGCGAGATCCTCCTCAAGGGCGCGCAGATCTTCCGCGGCTACTACAACAACCCGAAGGCCACCAAGGAGGCGCTCGACGCCGACGGGTGGTTCCACTCGGGCGACATCGGGACGATCGACGACCAGGGCTACGTCACCATCACCGGCCGCAAGAAGGAGCTCATCGTCACGGCCGGCGGCAAGAACGTCGCCCCCGCCGTCCTCGAGGACCGGCTCCGCGCGCACCCGCTCGTGAGCCAGTGCCTCGTCGTCGGCGACAACAAGCCGTTCATCGGCGCGCTCGTCACGATCGACCCGGAGGCGTTCCCCGCCTGGAAGAAGCAGGCGGGCAAGCCCGACGGCGCGACGATCGCCGACCTCGTGGACGACGCGGAGCTGCGCGGCACGATCCAGGCCGCGGTCGACGAGGCCAACAAGGCCGTCTCCAAGGCCGAGTCGATCCGGTCGTTCCGCATCCTGCCGGGCGACTTCACCGAGGAGACCGGCCACCTGACGCCGAGCCTCAAGCTCAAGCGCAACGTCGTCCTCACCGACTTCGCCAACGACGTCGAGGCGCTCTACTCCTGAGCCTCCCCCACGACGCCACTCGCTGCGCTCGCGCCGCCGCGGGGACCCCGGCATGAGCGCGGCCGTCGCGGAGGTCACCGGGCTCACCGTCGAGTTCGGGTCCGTTCGCGCTGTCGAGGGCCTCGACCTGACCGTACGGCCAGGGGCCGGCGTGGCCCTCGTCGGCCGCAACGGCGCCGGCAAGTCCACGACCCTGCGCGCGCTCGCCGGCGTCCTCCCGCCGTCCGCGGGCCGCGTCGTGATCGGCGGCGTCGACGCGCGGCTCGACCCGGCGGGCGTACGGGAGCGGGTCGGCTACTGCCCCGACGTCGGCGGGCTGATCCCGCGCGCGACGCCGTGGGAGCACCTCCAGCTCGCGGCGACGCTGCGCGGGCTCACCGGCTGGGAGGACCGCGGCCGCGACCTGCTCGAACGCTTCGACCTCGGCACCGCCACGCACCGGATCACGGCCGGCTTCTCGCACGGCATGGGGCGCCGGCTGTCGGTGGTGCTGGCGGCGTTCCACGAGCCCGCGCTGCTGCTGCTGGACGAGCCGTTCGACGGCGTGGACCCGCTCGGCGTCGAGGCGACGATGGACGTCATCCGCGAGGCGCGGCTCGGCGGCGGCGCGGTGGTCGTGTCGACGCACCTGCTCGCGCTCGCGGTCGAGGCGTGCGACGAGGCGGTCGTCCTGCGCGGTGGCCGCGCGGTCGCCGCGGCACCGGCCGCGGAGCTCGCGGGCGAAGCGGGGGCCGCGCGCTACCGGGCGCTCCTGGGATGACGGCGTACCGGCAGCTCCGCGCGCTCGTGGCGCTGCGCTGGCGCATGGTCCGCTCGCCGCGCGCCCGCCGCGGTCTGGCGGCACTCGCGTCGCTCATCCCGCTCGCCCTCGTCGGCGTGCTCGCCGGCGCGCAGCTCGCCCCGGAGAGCGTGCGCCTCGACGCGGGCATCATCGCGCCGACGGTCTACCTCGGCTTCCTGCTGCTCTCCGTCGTCTCGCCCCTCACCGCGGGCGGCGGCAACGAGCTCTACCCCGCCGACCAGCTCGTCGCGTACCCGATCCGCCCCGAGACCCACTACCTCACCGGCCTCGCGGTCCTGCCCATCAACCTCGCGTGGATCAGCCAGCTCGTCGTGCTGGCCGCGGGCACGGCGTTCTTCCTGCCGAGGTCGTGGGGTGCGCTGTACGCCGTGCCGACCGTCGTCGCGTACGTCGTCTTCGCCGCCGCCCTCGGCCAGGCGGGCTCGTGGCTCGTCGCGGGCGTCCGCCAGACCAGCGCGGGACGCGCGTGGCTCTGGGGGATCGCCGCGGTCGTCGGCGGCGCCGTCGTCCTGGGCGTGCGCACAGGCCGTACGGTCGACGTCCTCGAGGCCAGCCCCACGGTCTCCGTCGTCACCGCGATGGGCCAGGCGTCGAACGGCGGGCCGGTCGGCCGCTGGGCAGGCACCACCGCGCTGCTCGCCGTCCTCGCGGCGCTGTCGGTCCTCGCGGGACGGTGGGCGTGCGCGTGGTCGCTGCGCCGCCCCGGCGACGCCGGCGCGAGCAGCGAGGGACGCGCCGTCCGGGTCCGCGGCGCGCGCCGTACGGCGTTCCGCGAGCTGCTCGCCGTCGACCGTGCCGGCGTGTGGCGCTCGGCGTCGCTGCGCCGCGGCGCGGTCGTGCTGGGGCTGCTGCCGGGGCTCGTGACGTTCGCGCTGGGGGTGCAGTGGAGCACGCTGCTGCTGCTCCCTGGACTGGTCGCGTCGGGGGCGGTGCTGCTGTTCGGCGTCAACACGTTCTGCCTCGACGGTGGCGGCGCGGTCTGGCTCGCGACCCTCCCCCACGACCCGCGTCTCGCGCTGCGCGCGAAGGCGTGGGCCGTCACCGAGACGACGCTGGTCTGCGTCGCGCTCGCGGTCGGCGCCGGGCTGCTGCGCGTACGGGGCGAGGTCACCACCGCCGACGTCGTCGGGCTGGCCTGCGCGGTCGTCGCGTCCGTCGTGTCCGTCGTCGGGACGTCGTTACGGCTGTCGGTCCTGCGCCCGCACCGCGCCGACCTGAGAGGCCGCCGCGACACGCCGGCGCCGCCGGGCACGATGGCCGTCTACTCGGTACGGATGGCGGCGCAGACGACGCTCACCGGCCTGCTGGTCACCGGCGCGACGGCCACCGGGCTGTGGGAGGCGCCGGTCCTCGTCGCGCTGCCGATCGTGCTGCTCGGGCTTCGCTCGGCGGCGTACGCCGCACGGCTGTGGCGCGACCCGCGGTGGCGCGCGTACGTCACCGTCACCGTCGCCGCCGGGTAGGAGGCTGCCAGGCGTCCGGTTCGGGACCTTCGGCCCGTCCGAGACGTCGATCGGACACTTTTGGGCCAACAGGAGGCATGCGGCGGGTCATTGCTGGTTGGATCGACCAGGGTCAAGATCGTGACGGGAAGGGGCGCCCGCATGGGACGAGCACGACTCGCCGCGACGGCGCACCGTGACCACGGTGCGGCGGCGGTCGAGTTCGCGCTGCTCTTCCCCCTCTTCCTCGCGCTCGTGTTCGGGATCATCAACTTCGGCTTCGCGTTCAACCAGAAGATCAACCTCACGCAGACGGCGCGCGAGGCGTCGCGCTACGGCGCCACGCTGTCGTTGACGGCGTCGGCCCCCGGCAACGCCGGCGACATCGACACCTGGCTGGCGAAGGTGCTCGAGGTCGCCGAGTCGGCCGCCGGCTCCGACCTCGACGACGACAGGCCGGGCCGCTACGTCTGCGTCGCGTACGTCACCGAGGAGGAGACCAAGAGCCTCACCGAGGGCACCGGCGGCCCCTCGTCGTCCGAGCCGTGCGTCGACGACAACCGCGACGACGACCGCGTGCAGGTCGTCGTGCGCAGTGACACGGTGTTCGACGTGCTGTTCTTCGGGGGCTCGATCAACGTCGGCAGCGAGTCCGTCACGCACTTCGAGGCCGCGGCGTGACGCGCCGGCCGCGCGGCGACGACGGCGCGTACGCCATCCTCTACGGGCTCCTGCTGCTCGCTGTCCTCGGCATGGCCGCGCTCGTCGTCGACCTCGCGTCACTGCGGCAGAACCGCCGCGAGACCCGGCTCGCCGCCGACGCCGCCGCCATCGCCGGCGCGGGCCAGCTCGACACCGCGGCGGGCACAGCCAACCCGCGACAGGCCTGCGTCGACGCGTGGAGCTACCTCGCCACCAACCTCGGCTTCACCGTCCCCGGCACCACCGGCTGCGGCGTGCTGCCGGAGACGGCCGCGGCCTGCCCCACCAACCCGCCGGCGCCCACCGTGGCGCGGGGCACGGTCGACGAGTTCACGATCGCGATCACCTGGCCCGTCGCCGACGACTCCGCGCTGCTCACCGAGCCGAACGTCACCACCGGCGACACGGTCACGCAGGCGATCGACCCCGAGACCGACGGCGAGGACCCCTGCGGGCGGATCGCCGTGACCGTGCAGCAGGACCAGGAGCCGGCGTTCTCCTCGGTGTTCGGCCAGGACGGCACGGCGACGACCGTGACCAGCGTCGCCCGCTCGACCACCACGCTCGGCGACGAGGGGCCGATCGCGGCGCTCAACGTCCTCGAGGACAACGAGTGCCAGGCGATCCTCACCAGCGGCCAGGCGTCCATCGAGATCTCGGCCGTCGACGACCGGCCCGGCATCATCGCCGTCGAGTCCTCCGGCCGTGACCCCAACGACTGCCCCAACAACAAGCCGTGGGTCATCGACGTCGCCGAGTCCGCGGCCGGCGGCCACGTCTGGGCCCACGGCGTCGACGGCGTCGGCCAGGGGACCATCTACTCGTACGCGCTGAACTCCGACGCCAACCCCGGCGAGGCGTACAACCCCGACACGATCGCGCCCGGCAGCGACCTGCTGCTGCCGACGCCCGAGATCATGGGCGAGCGCTTCGGCGCGACGCCGGTCACGAACATCTACGACTGCGCCGGCACCGACGACTGCCCCGACTCGCCGGAGGCGTACGTCACGTCGCTGGAGAACGCGTTCGACAGCAACACCCCGCAGCCGTACGCGCACTCGGCGGTGTTCTCCTCGACGGCGTTCAAGACGGTCAGCGTCGCCAACGGCATCCTCGGCTGGCCGAACAACTGCACCGTCGGCACCGGCGCCACGATCTACGTACCCGCCGGCAACTGGTACCTCGACTGCAACACGGTGACGGTGCGCGGCCGCCTCATCTTCGCGGGCGGCAACGTCGTGTCGCGCGGCGGCATCCACGTCGAAGGCGGCTGCTTCGCGATGAACGTCCCGCTGCTCAGCGCGACCGCCTGCCCGACGCAGAACGCCCTCGGCGAGGTCGTCCCCTCGGCGAGCACGGAGGGCATCCTCTTCCTGCGCGGCGGCAACTTCACCAAGGGCAGCCAGGGCGCGATCTTCGTCGAGCGGTCGTTCGTCTACATGAAGACCGGGCACATCGCGTTCGGCGCCGGGAGTGGTGCGCTCTACCTCACCAATCCGCGCCCCGACACCGACTCCTGCGACGAGGAGTGCCAGAACTCCCGCTTCGGCAAGCTCGCGCTGTGGAACGAGTCCACGCAGACGCAGGAGCTCGGCGGCCAGGCCGCGATCGTGCTGCGCGGCATCCTCTTCGTGCCGAACGCGACGTTCGACTACACGGGCCAGGCAGCCCAGGTGCAGACGAACGCGCAGTTCTGGGCCAACAAGCTGGAGATCGGCGGTCAGGGCACGCTCGTCATGGCGCCCGACCCGAACGACTCCGTGGCCCGTCCCGAGTCCGGGACGGTGCTCATCCGATGAACACCTACGCCGGGGGCGGGCGATCCGCCCTGCCCGCCCGTTTCCGCTCGACAGTGAGGGGCTGATCCGTGGGTCGCCGAACGCTCTTGCTCGTCGCCGCGCTCGTCGTGGCCGCGCTGGGGACGCTGCTGATCTTCGCGTACGTCCGCCAGGCGGACGACCGCGCCCTGAAGGACCAGGAGCCGGTGGAGGTGCTCGTCGCGAAGACGCTCATCCGCGCCGGCACGCTCGGCTCCAACGCGGAGAAGGCGGGCGCGTTCAGGCTGCAGCGCATCCCCCGATCCGCGACGATCGAGGGCGTGCTCAGCGACCCGCGACCGATCAGCGAGCTGGTCGCCGTCGGCGACATCTACCCCGGCGAGCAGATCATTCGGAACAAGTTCGCGGTCTCCGGCACCACGAGCGCGCTGGCGATCCCCACGGGGAAGATCGCGATGTCGGTGCGCCTGGGCGACCCCGAACGCGTGGCCGGCTTCCTACGGCCTGGGTCGAACGTCGTCATCTTCCTGTCCGGCACGGTGAAGTTCGAGGGCCCCAACGCCAGACCGGACGAGGAGATCACGACGCTCCTGCTGCCGAAGATCACGGTCCTCGCCGTCGGGCCGACGACGCTCAAGGCGGCACCGGCCGCGCAGGCCAACAAGGAGTCTCTGCCGACGGCGATCCTCACGCTGGCCACGACGCAGGAGGAGGCGGAGAAGATCATCCACGCGCAGCGCAAGGGCGACCTGTACTTCGGCCTCCTCAACGAGGACTCGGTCATCACCCGTCGCCGCGTCCTGACGGACGCCGACCTCCTCGAGTAACCGCTCCTACAGCAGGAAAGGACCCACTTTGATCGTCGTCGTCGAGCCCGACGCCCTGTCGCAGGAGGCGCTGCGCGGCGCCGCTGGGTCGGGCAGCGTCGTCGTGCCCGACCTGGACGCCGCGTACCGCCGCATCAACGAGCAGCAGGACGTCGACGTCGTGCTCATCGGCCCGCACGTCGACCTCGAGGGCGCGCTCGCGCTGAGCGACGCGATGCGGCTGCAACGCCCGATGCTCGGCGTCATCCTCGTCCGCCCGCGCATCGACACGGCGACGCTGTCGGACGCGCTGCGCGCGGGCGTCCGCGAGGTCGTCAAGGAGCGCGACATCGACGGCGTCCTCGCCGCCGTGCAGCGCACCGTGCAGCTCTCGCACGCCGTCCGCGAGAAGGCCGGGCTGGGCAGCACGTCCGACGAGCCCGTGGAGCTCGGCAGGCTCATCACGGTGTTCTCGGCGAAGGGCGGCGCGGGGAAGACCACCGTGTCGACCAACCTCGCCGCGGCGCTGGCCGACGGCGGCCGCCGCAACGTCTGCCTGGTCGACCTCGACCTGGCGTTCGGCGACGTCGCGATCGCGCTCCAGCTGTTCCCCGCGCACACGCTCTCCGACGCGGTGTCGATGTCCGACTCGCTCGACGAGACCGCGGTCGCGGCGCTGCTGACACCCCACTCCCCTGGTCTGACGACGCTCGTCGCGCCGGTGGAGCCGGGCGCCGCCGACACGATCCCCGCCGCGCTCATCGGACGGGTTCTGCGGCTGCTCCGGCAGATGTTCCAGTTCGTCGTCGTCGACACGCCGCCGGCGTTCACCGACCACGTCCTCGCGGCGTTCGACGAGAGCGACTACGTCGCGCTGCTCGCGACGCTCGACATCCCGGCCTTGAAGAACCTCAAGCTGACGCTGGAGACGCTCGACCTGCTCAACTACCCGCGCGACCGTTGGCGCGTCGTCCTCAACCGCGCCGACTCCAAGGTGGGACTGCAGCTCAACGAGGTCGAGAAGACGCTGCGCGTCCCCATCGCCGTCCAGATCCCGTCGTCGCGCTCGGTGCCCGCGTCCATCAACCGCGGCGTGCCGATCGTTCTCGACGAGCCGGGACACCCTGTCTCGCAAGCGATCAAGCAGTTCGCCGAGACGTTCGCGGCCGGAGTGCCGGCCAAGGCCCTGCCCGCCTCGATGCGTACGGACAACCGAAGGTTCGGTCTCCGTCGCCGTTCGGAGAAGTCGTAGATGAGCCTCGCCGACCGCCTCGCCCAGGCGAAGAAGACCAAGACCGCCGAGACGTCGACGGCCGATGTGGCCACCGGTCCCACGCGGTCGCGGGCTCGCCACGTCGACCCGTTCGCCGACCTCAAGCGCACGGTGCACCAGGCGCTGCTGGAGAGCCTCGGGCCGACGCTGTACGACGCGCGGATGACCCAGTCGGAGCTCGAGACCAAGGTCAGGCACACGCTCCAGGAGGTGCTGCGCACCGAGGAGACGCCGCTCACGACCAACGACCGCACGCGCATCGCGCAGGACATCGCCGACGACATCCTCGGCTACGGCCCGCTGGAGCCGTTCCTGCGCGACCCCGACGTCACCGAGGTCATGGTCAACGGCCCCGGCTCCATCTACGTCGAGCGCTCCGGCAAGCTCTACCCGGTCGAGGGCGGCTTCAGCGACGACATGCACCTGCGCCGCACGATCGAGAAGATCGTGGGCCGCGTCGGCCGGCGCGTCGACGAGAGCAGCCCGATGGTCGACGCCCGCCTGCCCGACGGCAGCCGCGTCAACGCGATCATCGCGCCGCTGGCGCTCGACGGCTCGCTGCTGACGATCCGGAAGTTCTCCTCGGACCCGTACCGCGTCGACGACCTCGTCGGCTTCGGCACGATGACCCGCGCCGTCGCCGACTTCCTCGCCGCGTGCGTCGAGGGGCGCCTCAACATCCTCGTCTCCGGCGGCACCGGCGCCGGCAAGACGACGACGCTCAACGTCCTCTCCTCGTTCATCCCCGAGGAGGAGCGGATCATCACGATCGAGGACGCGGCCGAGCTCCAGCTCGACCAGGAGCACGTCCTGCGGCTCGAGGCCCGCCCGCCGAACATCGAGAACCGCGGCGAGGTCACCATCCGCGACCTCGTCCGCAACGCCCTGCGCATGCGCCCCGACCGCATCGTCGTCGGCGAGGTCCGTGACGCCGCCGCGCTCGACATGCTCCAGGCGATGAACACCGGGCACGACGGCTCGATCTGCACCGTCCACTCCAACACCCCGCGCGACGCGCTCGCGCGCCTCGAGACCATGGTGCTGATGGCCGGGCTCGAGCTGCCGGTCCGGGCGATCCGCGAACAGGTGTCGAGCGCGTTCGACCTGATCGTCCACCAGTCGCGCCTCAAGGACGGCACCCGCCGCTTCACCCACGTCACCGAGGTCGTGGGCATGGAGGGCGACGTGGTGACGTTGCAGGACATCTTCCTGTTCGACCACGGCATGGGCTTCGACGACGCGGGCCGCAGCAAGGGCGTGCTGAAGTCGACGGGCCTGCGGCCGAAGTTCCTCGACAAGCTCTCCGACCACGGCGTGCAGGTCGACCCGAAGATGTTCGCGTTCGAGAAGTTCTCGCGATGACCGGGCGCGTGCCGCGGCGCCCTGCCGCCGTTCTTCGTGATCTTGGCAACGTTCCTGCTGCCCGGGTGGCACGAACGTTGCCAAGATCACGAAAGCCGGTGGTGTGCGCGGCGCTCGCGGCGGTGGCGCTGGCGCTGCTGCCCGCGTCCGCCGCACATGCGGTGACCGGCCGGATCACCGAGATCACGTCGGAGAAGGGCCAGCTCCGGCTGGTGTTCTCCGCAGACACGCTGCCCGCCGGCGTGACGCTCGACCCCGCCTCGGTGTCCGTCACGATCGACGGCCAGCAGATCCCGAGCGAGGCCAAGCCCGTGACCGCGGCGACCGTACGCCGCGCCGCCGAGCTGGTCATCGACACGAGCGGCTCGATGCGCGGCGAGGGCATCACCGGCGCCAAGGCCGCGGCGCTGGCGTTCGTCGGCGCGGTGCCCGCCGATGTCGAGGTCGGCATCGTGACGTTCGCCGACAAGGCCACCGTCCGCGTGCCGCCGACGCGCGACCGCAACCGCCTGCGCGCGGCCATCAACGGCCTGCAGCCGGCCGGCGAGACCGCCCTGTACGACGGAGTCCTGCTCGGTCTCCGCGAGGTCGGCACCAGCGGCACGCGCAACGTGCTCGTCCTCTCCGACGGCGCCGACACGAGCAGCACCGCGAAGCTCCCCGACGTCGTCAAGCGGGCGGGCGAGGCGAAGGCCACCCTCAACACCGTCGCGTTCAAGACCGAGGAGACCACCGCGGGCGCGCTCCGCCAGATCGCCGCGGCCGGCGGCGGCCGCGCGGTCGGCGCCAACCGCGCGGGCGACATCGGCGCGGCGTTCCGCGATGCCGCCCGCGCCATCTCGGGCCAGCTCGTCGTCACCGCCGACATCCCCGCGTCCATCACCGGCGCGGTGACGGTGTCCGTCCGCGCGCAGGCCGGCACGGAGGCGTTGACCGACGAGGTCGTGCACACCGTCGTCCTGCCCCCGACCCAGGCGCCCGTCGGCCCGCGCGCGGTCGACGTCGACAGCGGGGCGTTCACGAGCAAGGGCCTGCTGTACGGCGCCCTCGGCGGCCTCTTCGTGGCGCTACTCGTGGTGTTCGTCATCGCGCTGGGGACGTTCTCGCCGGACCGCAGGTCGGGCCGCATGCGCCGCAGGCTCTCGCTCTACACGCTGACCGGCCGCGCCCCCGCCGAGGAGCGCGAGTCGACCGCTCTGGGCGACAGCGGCGTCGCGCGCTCGGCCGTCGACCTCGCCGACCGCGTCGTACGGCAGCGCGACTTCGAGTCCGTCCTCGCCCGCAAGCTCGAACGCGCGGGCAGCGCGCTGAAGCCCGCCGAGTGGCTGCTCATCCACGCCGCCGTGACGATCGGCGCCGCGCTGCTGCTCCTGCTGCTCTCGGGCGGACGGATCGTCCCGACGCTGCTCGGCTTCTTCTTCGGCTTCGCGGGGCCGTACGTCTTCCTGTCGTTCAAGGGGTCGCGGCGGACGGCGACGTTCATGGCCCAGGTGCCCGACACGCTGCAGCTCCTCGCCGGCTCGCTGTCGGCCGGCTACTCGCTCCCCCAGGCCGTCGACGCGGTCGTCCGCGAGGGCGCGCAGCCGATCGCGACGGAGTTCAACCGCGCCATCATCGAGAGCCGCCTCGGCGTGCCGATCGAGGACGCGATGGAGAGCATCGCGACCCGCATGGACAGCAGGGACTTCGCCTGGATCGTCATGGCGATCCGCATCCAGCGCGAGGTCGGCGGCAACCTCGCCGAGGTCCTCACCACCGTCGCCAACACGATGCGCGAGCGCGAGCGCGTACGCCGCCAGGTCCGCGTGCTCTCCGCCGAGGGCCGGCTCTCCGCGTGGGTGCTCGGCGGCCTGCCGCCGCTGTTCGCGATCTACCTGATCCTCGTGCGGCCCCGCTACATCAAGCCGCTGTTCACGGACCCGATCGGCATCATCATGCTCGTCACGGTCGCGCTGATCTTCATCGCGGGCATCTTCTGGATGCGCAAGGTCGTCAGGGTGGAGGTGTAGCCGTGAACGACTCCGTCGTCCTCCTCCTCGGCCTCGGGGCGCTGTTCGCCGCGCTGACCGTGGCGCTCGGCACCATCGGCGTCGTCACCTCCGAACGCGCCCAGGTGGGCCGTTCGCTGGCCGCCGTCCGCGCGATGCAGTCGGCACCGGACTCGCTGCGCAAGGAGGCGGACCCGGCGTTCGCCGACCGCGTCGTACGGCCGATGCTGCACCGGTTCGCGGGCCTGGGCCGGCGGCTCGCCCCCGGCGGGCAGAACGAACGTCTCCGCCACAAGCTCGAGCTGGCCGGCAGCCCGCCGCGGTGGGACCCGGAACGCGTGCTGGCGTTCAAGGGCCTCGGTCTCGTCGGGCTCGGCGTGACCGGTCTCGCGGTGCCGTTGCTGCTCGGGCTGAGCCCGCTCACCGCGATCGGCGTCGCCGTCGTGCTCGGCCTCGCCGGGTACTTCGCGCCCGACCTCGGCCTGTACCAGATGGCGTACGACCGCTCGGAGAAGATCCAGCGCACGCTCCCCGACGCGCTCGACCTGCTCACGATCTCCGTGGAGGCCGGCCTCGGCTTCGACGCGGCGCTCGCGCAGGTCGCGCGCAACACGGAGGGGCCCCTCGCCGACGAGTTCTTCCGCGTCCTCCAGGAGATGCAGATCGGCCTCGGGCGGGCGGAGGCGTTCCGCGCGCTGACCGAGCGCACGAACGTCGCCGACCTCCGCAACTTCGTCACCGCGATGATCCAGGCCGACGTCTTCGGCATCCCCGTCGCGAACGTCCTGCGCGTGCAGGCGCGCGAGATGCGTATCAAGCGCATGCAGCGGGCCGAGGAGCAGGCGCAGAAGGTGCCTGTGAAGATCCTGTTCCCGCTGATCTTCTGCATCCTGCCCGCGCTGTTCGTCGTCGTCATCGGCCCGGCCGGCATCACCATCATCCGTAACTTCACGGACCTGTAGGTGCAGCCGCCGAAGGAGCGTTCCGCGACGTCGGTCGTCGTCGTCACGCGCAACGCGACGCTGCCTGTCGGGCTCATCCACCAGGGCTACGACGTGGCCGACGTACGCCCCGACAAGTACGGCGAGTGGATGGGCAACGCGCGCTGGGCCGACGCCCTCGTGCTCGAGCTCTCCGACGCGGTCGCGGCGGAGGCGGCGGTGCAGCGGCTGCGTTCCGAGGGCCTCGGCGTGCCCGTGCTGCTCGTCTCCAACGACACCCCGGGCTGGGACGCCACGGCGGCGCACGTGGGCGGCGCGGCGCGCGTGCTGCCGCTGCCGATCTCGCTGGGGCTGCTCACCGCGGCGCTCGACGAGCTGCTCGCGGCGGGACCGCTCGACGTACCCCCTCCCCCGTCGAACGAGAACGAGCTGCTGTCCAAGGTCGCCGCGAGCGTCGGGCTGGCGATCAGCGACTCGGGGACGCTGACGCCGGACGAGTCGAGCCCGCTGCCGCGGGTGCGGGTGGCGGAGGAGCCGCCACCGTCCCCGGTCGAGCCCCTCGTGGCGGCGGACCCGGAAGTGCCTTCGGTGCCGATCGGCGAGTTCGCCGAGTCGGTGCTGGCGTGGGCGAGCGAGCGCAGCGACGTACGCGAGACCGCCGAGGTCGTCGTCGCGGAGCTGGCCGAGCGCACCGGCGCCGAGGCCGCCGCGCTGCTGCTGCCCGACGGCGCGGAGTGGCGCGTCGCGGGCGGCGTGGGGCTGCGGCCGTTGGAGCACCGCCTGCGGCTCGGTGCCGACCACTGGCTCGTCTCGACCGTCGTCGAGCACGGCGAGGGTGTCGTCGTCGACGACTCGGACGGCGCGCGCGACGAGCTCATCGGCGCGCCGCTCGCGTCGTGGGCGCGCGTGCTGGCCGTGCCGGTGCCGGCGGTGCGCGGGGTGTTCGTGGCGGCGCGCGAGGGAGAGGCGTTCGACGGGGCGGCGCTCGCGACGGCGGTGTCGGTCGCGGGCGAGGCGAACCCGATGCTGACCGACGCGCTGGCGCTGCGGGCGGTGGCGCGCGCACTGGCGCCGTTCACGGACGTGGAGGAGTAGGGGCGGCCCGGCCTAGCGCACCTTCCGGTGCCACCCGACCCCCTCGCGTGCGCGACCGCACTGGAAGTTCGCGACGCAGCGCAGCGCACGACACGCAACGTGGGATGCCGGGGCGCTCCTCGCGTGCTCGGCCGCATTGCAAGTTCGCGACGCCACCGCGACTGATAGCGCCCCTGCGCGCGCGAGCGCACGGGAATCTCGAGCCGGGCTACTCCACGAAGACGCGGTCGTCGGTGAGCTGCTCCGCCACGGCGTTGCCCTCGGTGTCGAAGCGGCCCTGCTCGAAGACCTTGCGGAACTCCAGGTCGATGCGGTCGAGGCCGGAACGGTTCTTCTCCAGCGACACCACGACCCAGCCGCGGAAGCGCTCGGCGTTGGCGACGTCGTAGACGAGGTGGTGGCGCGCGACGACGTCGTACTTGTCGTTGAGCATGAGCACGACGTCGGCCTCGTACGCCAGCGCCGACGAGCCGCGCAGGTCGAAGATCCGCAGCCGCCCGGTCTTCGCGAGACCGGCCTTGTCGGCGGCGACGATGGCGAGCACGGGTACGCCGTACTCCAGGGCGAGGTCCTTCAACGCCTCCACGACGACGGTGGTGCGCTCGTCCTCGTTGGGCAGGTCGCGCTCGACGGCGACCTTCTGGATGTAGTCGACGACGACGAGCGGCTGGCGGTCGGCCTTGACGAAGCCGGCGACGACGGAGCGTACGACGTCGGCCGACGTACGCCGCCCGTCGGAGCGGTGCACGACGATCCGCTCGGCATACTCCCCCACGGCCTTCACGGCGTCGGAGCCGCCGCCGAGGCCCTCGAGCCGGCCCGCGAGCCCCGACGGCGAGTCGGCGGTGGCGTCGACGGCCTGGCGTACCTGCCGCAGCGTCACGGCCGCGGTGCCGTCGCGCAGGCCGGCCTCGAGGGCGACGAGCCGCGTCAGCAGCGACACCTCGTCGTGCTCGAACGAGAAGTACACGACGTCGCACCCGGACGCGGCGACGTTGCGCGCCACCTGCAGCGCCATCGTCGTCTTGCCGAGGCCCTGCGGCCCGCCGAGCAGCGTCAGCTCGCCGGAGCGGAGGCCGCCGCCGAGGTACGAGTCGAGCGGGTGGAACCCCGTGGGGTAGATCGCGGCCCCGGCGGACTCGCCGCGCCGCGCGGCGGCGTCGGCACGGTCGAGGACGTCACGCAGCGAGACCACCGGCTCCTTCTTCATGGTCCCGAGGATGCCACTCTCCGGCGCGCCGCGGGCCGCTTTCGTTGCCCGCGTACGGGCGGCGTGAAACGGTCCGTACGTGCCCCGCGAGACGATCGTGCTGCGCGACCCGGTGGCCCGCCGCGCCCAGCTGACGGTCGGCGCCGTACGCCTGCTCGTCGTCGTCGTCGCGACGCTGCTGGCCACGGTGTCGGACTATCCGGGACGTACGCTCGCCTGGCTGCTGCCGACCGCCGCGCTCGCGGGTCTCGCGGTGTCGCAGCGCAACACCGGCTGGCTCTGGCGCTGGGCCGTCTGCATGGAGCTGCTCATCGCGGCCGCGTCCATCCCGGTGACGGGCGGCGCGCGGAGCGCGATGCTGCCGTACCTGCTCGGGCCGCTGTTCGGCATCGGCTTCCGCGGCGGCGCGCGGCTGGTCGCGGTCGGCGGCGCGGTGTCGGCGGCGCTGCTCGTCGCGGCGCTGCCGCTGGACGCGATCCGTGACGACCGGCGCGCCTACGTCATCTCCGCGACCCAGTGGGTCGCGCTCGCGGTCATGTTCGGGCTGGTCGCCGCGTGGGCGCGCGTGCTGGCCGGCTCCGAGAACCCCGCGACGCGGTACGCGCAGGTGTCCAGGCTGCTCGGGGAGCTGAGCGGGATGGCGCGACGGTTGCCCGGCAGCCTCGACCCGGTGAGCGCCGCGGAGACGCTGCTCGACGAGTGCGCGGAGGTGACGGCGTTCGACCGGGGGGCGGTGCTGCTGCCGACGTCGGGCGACCGGCTGACGCCGCTGGTCGTCCGCGGCGCCGAGCGCCTCGACCACGACACGCGCGTCAGCGGCGAGGGCCACATCGCGCACGCGTGGCAGAGCGGCTGCGCCGTCCGCGAGACGGGCAGGCAGGTACGCACCGGCCTCACGTCGCTCGTCGTCGTGCCGATCCCCGCGGAGGAGGGGTGCACGGGGCTGCTCGTGCTGGAGGCGGCCGCGGAGAACGCGTTCCCCCCCGGCGTGGTCAACGGCATCGGCAGGCTTGCCATCGCGGCGGCGCCGCGGCTGGAGTCGGCGCTGCTGTTCGACGAGATCCGCCGCATCGCCACCGTCGAGGAACGCCAGCGCGTCGCGCGCGAGATCCACGACGGCATCGCCCAGGAGCTGGTCTACGTCGGCTACGAGCTCGACGCACTTGGCGCCGACATGGACGCCAAGCGGCCGACGGCGCGGGAGACCGTACGCCGCACCCGCGACCACGTCACGCGCATCATCAGCGAGCTGCGGCTGTCGATCTTCACGCTGCGTACGGCACCCGAGCCGGGCGGCCTGGGGGCGGCGCTCGGCGAGTACGTACGCTCCGTCGCCGGCGCCGCGGGCATCGCCGTACACCTCTCGCTGTCCGAGGACCCCGCGCGGCTCCCCGCCGACGCCGAGGCCGAGCTGCTGCGGATCGCGCAGGAGGCGGTCAGCAACGCGCGCAAGCACTCGAAGGCACGTAACCTCTGGATCACCCTGAACGTCGACCCGCCGCACGTGCTGCTGCGGGTCGAGGACGACGGCCAGGGGATCGACGCCGCGGGGCGCCGCGGCTTCGGGCTGGACATCATGAAGGAACGCGCGGACCGGCTCGGCGCGACGTTGCGCGTCACGAGCCGTCAACCCCAGGGAACACGCGTCGAGGTCGAGGTCGGAGGAGCAGCCGGGTGACGAAGACGAGAGTCCTGCTCTGCGACGACCACGCGCTGATCCGCGACGGGCTGCGGCGCGCGTTCGAGCGCGACGAGACGTTCGAGGTGGTGGCCGAGGCGGGGTCGGTCGCCGAAGCCGTGGCGCTCGACGCCGAGCACTCCCCCGACGTCGTCGTCATGGACGTACGCCTCCCCGACGGCTCGGGGCTCGACGCCACGAAGAAGATCCGCGCGCGCAGGCCCGACGTCGGCATCGTCGTGCTGACGATGTACGCCGGCGACCAGCAGATGTTCGACGCGCTCGAGTCGGGGGCGTCGTCGTTCGTCGCGAAGAGCGCGCCCGCCGAGGAGGTCGTCAACGCCGCGCGGCACGCCGCCGCGGCGCCCGCCAACTTCAGCGCCGCCGACCTGGCCGGCGCGATGCGGCGGCGGCTCGACCCGCAGGGGCCGCGGCTCACCGAGCGCGAACGCGAGATCCTCCAGCTCCTCAGCGACGGGCTCGCGATCCCGGCGATCGCGAAGCAGCTGTACATCAGCGAGTCCACGGCCAAGACGCACGTCTCGAAGCTCTACGAGAAGCTCGGCGCCGCCAACCGCGCGCAGGCCCTCATGACGGCGATGCGCGCGGGCATGATCCGCGATCCTGGGTCGCGCTAGCCGGGCGGCCCCGACCCGTTCTCTGAAGACCACCACGCGCGAGGCCGGCGCCCGAGCTGCAAGGAACGACCAGGGCAGCAGGCCGACTACACCCGCACACGCCGTACGTCAATCCCTCGGTCGGCCGTGATCATCACCGGGTCGTTCGATGGGATGACGGCTCCCCCGCTGCTTCACTGAACGCAACGGAACCACAGGCGGAGCCAACGGGGCACGCCCGACGCGACCAGGAGGAACCGTGCTCCAGTACATGCGTTCGATCATGCGAGCGAAGCGCGAGGACGGCGCCTCCGCGGTCGAGTACGGCCTCCTCGTGGCCGCCATCGCCGCGCTCATCGTCGTCATCGTCTTCGCGCTGGGCCAGATCATCCAGCGGGTGTTCTCGGACACCTGCGAGGAGATCGTGGCGGAAGGCAACACCAGCGGCGAGTGCCGCACCGAGTAGCACCGCCCTCCGAACACAGCACGACGGCGAACGGACGACGACGGGTCTCCACGGCCCGCCGTCGTCCGTTCGCCGGTTCCGCCCCCGCCCGCAAGAGAGGCCAGCCGATGCGCCGCCCCAGCACCCGTGACGACACCGGGGCCACCGCCGTCGAGTACGCGCTGCTCGTCGCCGCCGTCGCGGCCGTGATCGTCGCGATCGTGTTCATGCTGGGCCAGCACGTCTTCATGCTCTTCGACGACACCTGCCACTCCATCCAGGCGAAGGCAAGCGGCACCGAGGAGTGCTAGCGGGGCGTACGCCGCTCTGGCGGCTGTTCGCCGTCGTCGCCGCCGCCGGCGCGCTGGTGCCCGCCACCGGCCCCGTCAGGGACTACGACGTCTACTGGCACGTACGCCTCGGCAACCTGATCCTCCGGACCCGCCGCCTCCCCACCCGCGAGCTCTGGGACTTCCCCGCGGCCGGCCGCCCGTGGGTGGCGCACTCCTGGCTCTCCGACGTCGTCCTCGCGCTCGCGCAGCGGGCCGGCTGGGGCGGCGTCGTCGTGCTGCGCCTGGCGCTCGGGGCGGCGCTGCTGGCGCTGCTCGCCCGGCACGTCGTCCGCGGCAGCGACGCCGTCGTGGGGCCTGTCGTCTTCGCGGTCGCGGCGCTCGGCCTCGCGCCGGCGATCCTCGAGCGCCCCCAGCTCTTCGCGCTCGTCCTCCTCGCCGCGCTGCTCCCGCTGCTCGACCGCGCCCGCGCGGGTACGGCGCCGCACTGGCTCGCCGCCGCCGCGCTCGGCTGGCTCTGGGCGTCGCTGCACGGCTCGTGGCCGCTGCTGCCGGCGGCGTTCGTCCTGACGGCGGTCCTCACGCGCTCGCGAGGGCTGGTCCTCGCGGCGCTCGCCGCGGTCGCGGGCGCCGCCCTGACGCCGGCCGGACCCGCGCTGCTGACGCGGCCGTACGTCGTGTCGCGCGCGGCGGGGTCGCTCGCGGAGTGGCAGCCGCCGGTGCTGTGGCGGCCCGCGCTGGTGCCGTTCGTGCTGCTCGTCACGGCGCTCGTCGTGGCCTGGGCGCGCGGCGGCAGGCCGGTGCCGCGCGGAGAGATGGTGTGGTGCGCCGCGGTCGTCGCGGCGGCGCTGTCGGCCGGGCGCAACGTGTCGTTCGCGACCGTGCTGCTCGCGCCGATCGTGGCGCGGCGGATCTCGGCGCTGGTGCCGGAGGGGCGGCGCTCGACACTGCCGCGCTGGACTCTCGCGGTCGCGGGCGCGGTCGGCGTCCTCGTGCTCGGCGCGCTGTACGCCGCCAACCCGCGGCTGCCCACCGACGCGCCTCGCGACCTCGTCGCGACGCTGCGCGCGCACCCCGGCGACGCGCGGGTGCTCAACTCGTACAACGTCGGCGGCTACCTCACGGGCCTCGGCGGTGACGACGTCAGCGCCGCGGTGGACGGCCGCATCGACGCTTTTCCTGCGGGGTTCCTCGACCGCTACCGTGCCGCCATGGACCTGCGCGGCGACTGGGCCGGCCTCGTCGACGAGCTCGACCCGACGCACGCGCTCCTCGAGGCGGACGTGCCGCTCGCCCATGCCCTGGAGAACGAACGCGGCTGGCGCCGGCTCGGGGCGGACGGGACGTTCGTGCTGCTGGCGGCGCCGTGACGCGACGCCGCGTCGTCACGGTCTGGGCCGCGACGCGCCTGCTCCTGCTCGTGCTGCTCGCCGTGCCGGTGGTCGGCGGCCCGCGGCTGTTCGCGGACATGCGCTTCTACGAGCTCTGGGGCAACGGCATCGCCGACTGGTCGCGGGTGCCGTTCCGCGACTTCGTGTGGGAGTACCCGCCGGGGGCGGCGCTCGTCGTCACGCCGCCGGCGTTCTTCGGCTCGCTCTACCCGGTGGTCTTCGTCGCGATGATGCTGCTCGCCGACTACGGCGTCCTCGCGGCGCTCGTACGCCTCGGCGACCGGCTCGGGTCCGACCGCGGCGTGCGGCTCTGGCTCGCGGGGATCACGTTGATGGGGCCGATCGTGTTCGGCCGGTACGACACGGTCTCCGCCTGGCTCGCGGTCCTCACGCTGCTCGCGATCGCGTCGGCGGCGCCGATCGCGGCGGGCGTCGCGCTCGCGGGCGGCTTCGTCACGAAGCTCTGGCCGGCGCTGCTGCTGATCGTCGTGCCGTACGTCTCCGGCAGGCGGCGCATCCTCGGCGCGGCGGGCGCGACGGTCGCGCTGACGGCGCTCGCGGTCCTCGCCACGGGCGGCGCCGAGCACGGCGACGAACTGGTCCAGCGGCACAGCGGCCGCGGCCTGCAGGTCGAGTCGATCGCGGCGACGCCGCTCGTCGTCGCGCAGCGCGCGGGCGCCGCCGTCGACATCTCGCACTACAAGTCCTCGGGGTCGTGGGACGTCACCGGCACGGGCACCTCGGCGGCGCTCACCGCCGCGTCGGTCGCGTCGCTGCTCGCGCTCGCGCTGATCGCGGTGCTGGCGTGGCGCGCGCGGCGGGTGCCGGAGACGTTCGCCGACCTCGCCGCCGTCGCGCTGCTCCTGCTGACCGTGACGGGCAAGATCCTCAGCCCGCAGTACGTCATCTGGCTGCTCGCGCTGTTCGCCGCCGCGCTCTGCCGCCGCGGCTCGCCGCTCGTCGTGCCCGCGGCGATCGTCGCGGGGTGCGGGGTGCTGGGGCAGTACGTGTACCCGGCGTACTACATCGACCTGGTCAACGGCGACGGTCTGCCCGTCGTCGTCGCGCTGGTGCTGCGCAACGTCCTGCTGCTCGTCGCGACGGCGCTCGCCGTCAGGGCGCTGTGGCGGAGTACCGCCACACCGTGAACTCCACGGGCACCCGCCGCGCTCTGTCGGGCCGGGTGAGGCCGCCACGTTCCCAGACGGGGACCGTGCGCCGGTCGTGGGCGACCGCCGTCAGCCCGGCGAACGGCGGCGCCGTGCCCTCCGCGACGACGAGCACCGGCCGGCCCAGAGCCAGCGCCGCTCCCGCCTGCCGCTCGGCGTCGTCGGGGTGCATGGTCATGCTCGCCTTGCCGTAGCGGAGCCAGACCGCGCCCGCGTAGAGGTAGGCCGGCTCGTCGCAGCACTCGGCGCGGGGACGTACCCAGAGGTAGATCGCCTGCTCGCCGCGTGACGCGTCCGCGGCTATGCGCGCCGCCTCGCGCGTGCCGTCGTACTCGCGGTGGAAGAGCAGCGGGACCGACTGCGTGTAGGGCAGCGCCACCGCGACGCCGAGCGCCAGGGCGGCGAGCGGGGCGGCACGCCGGTGGCGCAGCGCGGCGGTCGCCCCGACGGCGGCGAGGACGACGACGCCGGGCAGCAGCATCGGCACGAACCGCCTGCCCCAGAACATCAGGTCCGGGCTGATCCGCGGGTCGACGAGGTACGGCGCGCCGAGGAGGGCGGGGACCAGGAGCAGCCACGCGTTGCGCCTGGCCGCGTCGTACACGCCGGCGATGCTCAGCGCGAGGCCCGGCCAGGTGACCAGGCCGGCGATGCGGGAGAGGGTGTACGGGGCGTACCCCTTGGGCGCCGCGCCGCCCCGCAGCGGCGGCGGGTCGGGCGAGAGGACCTGGCGCAGCAGCAGCAGCGCGACGAATGCCAGCGTGCCGCCCAGCAGCAGCCGCGGGCCGGGCACGCGCGGCCACCGCAGGAACGCCTCCGCGCCCGCGACCGCGAGGAGGACGAGGCAGAACAGGACCCACCACGGCGGGATGCCGTTGCGGGCGGCGTAGTCACCGGCGACGGCGTACGTCTGCCACAGCGCGACCGGTGCCGCCGCGGCGAGCCCGAGCACGTAGTGGCGTGACCTCCAGCCGAACGCGAGGCCGGCCAGCACCGCGAGCAGGCCGTCGGGACGGGCGACGAGGACGAACGTCGTGAGGACGCCGGAGAGCGTTGCGGCGGCTCTGTGCTCGCGGCCGACGGCGGCGGCGAGCAGCGCGCCGGCGATGCCCGCCTGCGCCAGCATCTCGGGGCCTGGGACGCGCGCCTGCCAGACCTGGATCATGCTGCCGGCCAGCAGCGCGATCGCGATGGCGGCGGCGAGCGGGCCTGCCAGGCGGCGTACGAACAGCCCCAGCGCGGCCAGCGCGATGACGCCGACGAGGGGGTTCATGAGCGCGCGGCCGAGGTCGCCGCCGACGCGCTGGAACGTTGCCCCGAACGCCGGCTCCGTCAGGAAGAACCCCGGCAGCGCGGTGTCGCCCGTCGGGTGCAGGCCGGGGACGCGCTGCTCGTCGAGGATCGTGTCGAGCCCGGCCGGCGGGTGCGCGAGCGGGTCGGGCACGTACGCCGAGCCGGTGCGCGCGATGGCATAGGTGGCGTACGTGTAGACGCCGGGGTCGCGGTCGCTGCTGCCGTACGGGTACGCCGGCGTGAACATCACGCCCCCCAGCACGACGGCGCCGAGGGCGAGCAGCGCGCCCGTGCGGTCGGGTGCGGAGCGGCGTACGAGCGCTGTGCCGGCGGCGAGCGCCAGGACCAGGAGAAAGCCCACGATGTACGGCGCGATCTCGTGCACGCCCGCGACGGCGAGGACGAGCGAGGCCGTCGCGGCCGCCGCGACCCACGCGGCGGCGGTGAGGACGGCGGCCTCGGCGCGGGTCATCCGGTCAGCAGGCCGTGGAGCCGGTCGGCGAGGACGTCCCAGCGCCATGCCTCCTCGACCCACGCGCGGCCGCGCGCGCCCATGGCGGCGGCGCGCCGCGGGTCGGCCAGCAGCGCGGCGACCTCGGTGCCGACGCGCTCGACGTCGCGGCCGTCGACGACGACGCCGGTCTCGCCGTCGAGCACCGCGTCGGGCGCTCCCCCGCTGTCGCCGGCGACGACGGGCAGGCCCGTAGCCGCGGCTTCGAGGTAGACGATGCCGAGGCCCTCGACGTCGATACCGCCGAGGCGCGTACGGCACGGCATCGCGAAGACGTCGCCCGCCGCGTAGTGCGCGGGCAGCTCCTGCCAGGGCACCGACCCGGTGAACCGTACGTCGTCGGCGACGCCGGTCTCGGCCGCGAGACGTTGCAGCCGTGGCATGTCGGGGCCGCCGCCGACGACGAGCAGTGCGGCGCCGGGCACCGCGCGGCGGACCGCGGGCAGCGCGCGGATGAGCACGTCCTGGCCCTTGCGCTGCACCAGCCGCGACACGCAGACGACGACGGGCCGGTCGGCGAGCGCGAGGCGGCGGCGTACGTCCTCGCGGCCGGCCCCCGGGTGGAACACGTCGGTGTCGACGCCGCTCGGCAGCTGCGCGAGCGTCGCGCCGGGACCGAGGGCGGGCTCGAGGCGCGAGCGGGTGTAGCCGCCGAGGTACGTCACGACGTCGACCTGGCGACCGATCCTGCGGAGCACCTGGCGGGCGGCGGGCAGCCGCGCCCAGCCGACCTCGTGGCCGTGGGTCGAGGCGACGGCGCGGCGCACACCGGTCCTCTTCAGTCGTTCGGCGAGCAGGCCGAGCGGCGCGGCGGCGCCGAACCACACGGTGTCGCAGCCCTCGGCGCGCGCGATCTCGCGGGCGCGCCTGAGGACGTCGGGGACGGGCAGCATCAACGACGTCGGGTGGCGTACGACGGGGAACTTCTGCTCGCTGTCGAAGAGCGCGTCGCGCTTCCACTTCGGCGCGTAGACGACGACCTCGTCGGAGGGCAGCCGCGAGGCGAGCGCGTGGACGAACTGCTGGATGCCGCCGGGGCGCGGCGGGAAGTCGTTCGTGACGACGAGGGTCCTCATCGGCCGGCCTGCTGCGCCCAGGCGCGGGCGAGCGCGATGCGCTCGGGGCTGGTGGGGTGCGTCCAGAACCACGTGTAGAGCAGCGGGTGGGGGTCGAGGTCGCCGAGGTTCGTGACGGCGAGCGTCTTCTCCGACTCGACGAACGCGTCGAGGTCGCCGGTGAGGTCGAGCGAGTGGACGTCGGCACGCGCCTCGACCCGGCGCGAGACGAGCGTCTGCACGGGGCTGCTGAGGAACGTCGCGGCCGCGACCGCGAAGAGCACCAGGCCGAGCGCGCGCGGGTCGGAAGCGGCCTCCGCGCCGGCTCGCGCCACGAGGCGGCTGGTGAGCAGCAGGAACAGCCCGCAGACCGACGCCGCCGCGGCGAGCGCGCCGAGCAGCGTCTGGTTGCGGACGTCGTGCGTCTTGACGTGGCCGAGCTCGTGCGCGACGACGAGGCGTACCTCGGCGGGCGTGCCCTTCTCCAGCAGGGTGTCGTAGACGACGATGCGGCGGGTGTTGCCGATGCCGGAGACGTACGCGTTGAGGGCCGTCGTCCGCCGCGACGCGTCGGCGACGAGGATCTCCTTCACGGGGATGCCGTCGCGGTCGGCGAGGTCGAGCAGCTCGGTCCTGAGGGTGCCGGCCTGCAGTGGCGTGAACTTGTTGAAGAGCGGCTCGACGACGAGCGGGAAGACGTAGCTCGCCGCCGTGACGAGGACGGCCGCGCCGAGCGCGCCGAAGGCCCACCACGTCCGCGGCGCGATGCGAGCCAGGCCGACGATGCCGACCACGACGAGGACGAGGAGCACGGCGCCGACGAGTGCGACCTTGAGCCGGTCGACGGCCCAGGTGCCCCACGTCTGCGTGGACAGGCCGTACCGCCGCAGGACGGTCTCCGACTTCGCGTCCAGTGGCAGCGTGACGAGCATCGGTACGAGCGAGAGGGCGAGCCCGCCGAGCGCCGCCCGCACCGGCCATGGGCCGCGGCCGACGGCGGTGACGACGCGCGCGCCGAGCGGCGTCAGTCCGAGCATGGCCGCGACGACGAGGCCGAGCGCGAGCGACGTGAGGCTCCACGGGCGCAGCGCGTTGTGGAACGCGTTCTCCTTCGCGAGCTGCGCCGCGGTGAAGTCGCGGGACGGATCGGTCGCGACCTTGGGAGCGTTGGCGCCCAACGGGTTCCACGGTGTCGTCAGCGCGAGCAGCACGACGAGCAGCAGGCCGAGCGCGAGGAACGCGACGAGCGCGGGGAGGCGGGGGACGTTCACCCGAGGGTCGCCTTGACGTACGCGCGCCACTGGACGAGGAAGCGTTCGACAGTGAGGCCGGTGACGTCCTTCAGCACCTCGGGGAGCGGGCGGGTCGCGGCGCGGCGGTAGAGGTCGACGAGGCCGTCCTCCCCCGCGCGCTCGACGACGAGGTGGACGGCGAGCCACGCCGACTCGTACGCCTGCGCGAGCTTGTCGTTGCCGCCGTCGAAGTCGCCGTCGTGCGGCAGCTGGCGCGGCGCGCGACCCGCTCGTACGTCGGCGGCGAGCTCCTGGCAGATGGCACGCGCGGACAGGCCGGTGCCGAGGTAGCCGACGTAGTCGGCGAACCCCTCGACCAGCCACGTCGGGACGCCGACGGCGCTGTCGTCGCGGGTCGCGACGTGCGTGACCTCGTGGGTGAGGACGACGCGGCGGCCGAGGTTGCCGAGGCGGCGGAAGTTCGGCGGGTTGACGATGACGCGGTTGCCGACGGGGCGGTTGCCGGTGTCGCCGGGCAGCTCCGCGACGGCGACCGCGGCGATGCGCGACAGGTCCCCGTCGTCGCCGATGATCGCGCCGAGCTCGTCGTCGGTGGCGGGCACGACGACGACGACCTTGCGCGACCAGCTGGTCCCCCACACGCGGCTGACCCGCGGCACGGCGTCGTCGGCGTGCCGGGCGACGTCGCGGAGGAACGAGTGCTGCCCCGGGTGCCCGAGGACGAGGCTGCGGACGCCGCGCACGACCGACACCGGGCCGAAGTCCCAGATGTCGCGCGCCGTACGCCGCCCGTCCTCGTCGAAGTCGGCGTCGTCGGCCACGAGCCAGCGGGTGCCGCGGCGGACGAACGTGAGGTACTGGTCGGCCGCCGTCGCGCTGGTGTCGTAACCGGTCAGCCGGTACCGCAGCGTGACGCGCGGAGCCCAGGTCTCGGCGGCGCCGTACTTCCGCTGGGGCGGCGTGGCCTCGTCGGCGGTGACGAGGTCGTACCGCCACTCGGCCAGCGGCACCTCGGCCAGCGCGTCGAAGAGCTTCAGCTGCCGTGTCACGAACGCGCGCTGCGTCACGTCGAGAGTCGCCGTGAACGAGGTCCTGTCGCGGCGGCGGATCGCGCGGGCGCGGCGTTCGAGCAGGTCGGTGACGGCGTTGGCCCGGACGACGGCCGAACGGTCGGCGGCGCCCTGCCGGGGCCGGTCCGGGGTGGGGCCGGCCGAGGCAGGCTTCGCGCCGGTCGTCGTGACCGGATCGTCGGTGTCGCGGGCGACCAGCACGCCTGCGGCCACGAGCTCGAACGCCACGAACCCGGCCACCAGCGCGCGCGCCCACCGGGGCCGCCGCGGGCCGGTTCCGTCCACGGGGCGGATCGTACGTGCGTTCAACCGAGCAGGGCGGCCAGCGCGCCGCGTGCCGCGGCGATGGCGTCGCCGGCCCCGCGGGCGGCGGCGAGCCGCTTCTCGTCCGCGCTCGACAGCGAGCGGCGGTCGCGGGCGAGGACCGCGCGGTCGTTGAGGACGGCGTAGCCGCCCGCCGCCTCCTTGGTGTCGCGGTACCAGCCGCCGGAGGAGCGCAGCAGCCAGAGCTTCTGGTTCTCGTCGTAGCGCTCGTAGCGCGGCCAGACGGACGCGATGACGGTGGCGTACGACTTGAGCTGCGCCACCTCCTTGCGCGCCTCCGCGACGACGTCCCTGATCGCCTGGTCCTGCGCGGCGGTGAGGCTCGGGTCGCGTGCCTCGTCCAGCGCGGTGACCGAGCGCCGGTACGTGACGACGTCGCGGTTGAGCCTGCGCGCGGCGGCGCTCGCCTTGGGCATCGCGCGGTCGGCCGCGGGGCGGCGGTTGCGGGCGGCGTCGCGGTTGCCGTCGATCGCGACGTCGTCGACGTCGTCGAGCGCGGCGGCGGCGGCGCCGATGGCGTTGGCGTCCTCGGCGAGGCGGGCGCGGGCGGCGTTGAGGCCCTCGATCGCGGCGGAGAGGTCCTCGAGGTACTGCGTGACGACAGGCCGCTCGGGCGGGTCGCCACCGTTCCCGCACCCGGTGAGGACGAGCACGGCGGCCAGCGCGGCGGCCGTCATGGTGCGGGCTCTCACCGCCGCCGCAGCCCTGTCCTCGGCTTGGTGACCGGCTTGTCGACGTGGCCGAGGGCGGCGGCGTACGGATTCAGCGGCGCGAGGGCCTTCGTGGCGGGCTGCCACGACCACTCGGCGCGCCTGCTGCCGCGCGCGGCGGCCACCGTGAGGCAGACGACCCAGCTGCCGTCGGGCTTGCGGAACGCCGTCCAGTCGTCGTTCGACGGGGCGGGGAGGCCCTTGGCGGCGAGGTTGGCGTTGACGGCGGGGCCGAGCGGGGCCTTGCTGGCGCCGAGGCGGGCGCGGGTGAGGACGCCCTCGCGGGCGGCGTCGAGGACGAGCGCGCGCTCCGACAGCACGGGGCCGTAGAAGCGGGTGACCCTGTCGACGGGGACCCCGGCGCTGCGCGCGACGCGTTCCGGCGTCTGGCCCGCGCGCAGCCGCGCCTGGATCTGCGCGGGCGTGAGGCGGCTCTCGGCGGCGGGCTTCGGCGGCGGGGCCGGCTCCGGCTCGGCCTTCGCCGGCTTGGGCTTGGGGTTGAGCTCGCCGTTGAGCGCCTTGCGCAGGCGGGCGTTGACCGGGAGGAGGTACGCGCCCTTGAGCGACCCCTTCGTCGGGGTCACGACCAGGTGCTTGCCGTCGGAGCTGAGCGCGACGACGTGGAGTTCGCGCACGCGCTCGTACCCCTCGCCTCGCTCGGTGTCGCCGCCCGGAATGACCGGCAACGCATGATCCCGCGCCGCCGGTCGCGCCGACAAGGCGACGCGCTTACAGGCGTGTGGCTCCGGCCCAGTCGCCGCGGTTGACGTCGCGGAAGCCGACCTGCGCGCCGGTGTGCGGGGCGGCGATGTAGCGGCCGCCGCCGACGTAGATGCCGACGTGGTGGATCGGGCTGCCGTAGAACACCAGGTCGCCCGGCAGCAGCTCGCTGCGCTGGACCCGGCGGCCGTAGCCGATCTGCATGCGGCTGGAGTGCGGCAGCGAGACGCCGGCCTTGCCCCAGACCCACATCGTCAGGCCGGAGCAGTCGAAGCGGTCCGGGCCCGCGGCGCCCCACTGGTACCACTTGCCGAGCTGGCGGTACGCCTCGGCGACGGCGATCTTGGCGCGGCCCGACGCGGGGCCGTTGTAGTAGACGCGCGGCGCGGCCGAGCGGCTCGCGCGGGCGCTGCCGGCGCGGTGACGCGCGGCGGCGGCGTCGGCCGCGCTCTCGGCGATCTCGACGAGCCGCTGCTGGCGGGCGACCTTGGCCTCGATGGTCTTGCGGACGGCGGCCATGCGGCGCTCGACGGCCTTGGTGGCCTCGATCGCGGCCTTGGCCTCGGCCTCCTGCGCGGCGAGGGCGTGCGAGGCCGCCTTCAGCTCGCGGAGGTCGCCGGCCTGGTCACGGGCGATCTGGTCGAGCGTCGTGGCCTGGTCGAGGAACGTCTGGGGGTTGCTCGTCGACATCAGCGTGACGAACGAGTCGAGCCCGCCGGACTGGTACGCGGCCGACGCGAAGCGGCCCATCTGCTTGCGCAGCGCGGCGACGCGGGCGGCGGCGCGGTCGACGCGCGCCTGGACGGCGGCGGCGCTGCGCTGCGCCTTCTTGAGGGCGATGCGGGCGTCGTTGTAGTCCTCGACGGCGTTGTCGACCTCGGCCTCGAGGCGGGCCAGCTCGCGGCGCGCCTGCGCGGGGGTCGGCGTCGGGTCGGCACTGGCGCCGGAGAATGGCACGAGCACGAGTGCCAGCAGCGTCGCGAGCAGCACGCCGACGGCGCGGGTGCCGCGGGTGCTCAGCGTGCCGGGAAGGGACGAACGGGACGTGCGGGGGTTGCTGCGGGGGGTCGCCAAGGCGGCGGCTCTCCATTTCTTCCACGGCCGCCTACCGGGTGAGCTGACGGGTTCGGGCCGGAAGATGGCCCTACGGGCGGCACACCCCTGGGAGGGCGTACGGGTGCCCGATTCACCCCGAGGAACGTGGTTCCCCGGCTCCCGGGCACGCGCCAACGGCACGCGCCTAGGACTCGGCGGTGCTCCGTACCGCTGCCCTGGCTGGGCGGCAGGTCGTACGGAACCGGTCAAAGGCTACCGAGTGGCGTTCGGCGGGATCAACCCCGCCGCCCTCGCGGCGCCTTCACCCTGGCTCAACGGCCGGGTCGTCCGGAGGTGACGCGGCCGTGGGCGGGGTCATGAGCAGCGGCGGCACGAGGCCCATCCCGGCGAGCACGCCGAGGGCGCGCTCCTCCTCGGGCTCCACCGTCTCCGGCGGGCCGCCGAGCATGACGCTCACGACGCAGTCGGCGCACGCGGCGCCGCGGACGGTGCACGTGTCGCAGTCGATCACGCACCCGGACTCGCTGGGCAGGACGTGCAGTGGTGCACGCAGGAACTCGGTCACGATCGGCCTCCCGATGTCGTCTGGGGAAACCGTAGAACCCCCCTGTGACATTTTTCGGCGGGGCTACCTCCCGAGGAGGGCCAGCAGGGTCGCCGAGGGCACGGGCGTCGCCTGCGCGCGCCGGGCACGGTCGGCCACCTCCTTGTCCGACGACACGACGATCAGCGGGCGGCCTGGCGGCTCCGCCGCGACGAACGCCGCGATCGCCTCGTCCGCCGTACGGCCCGGCGGGGTGAAGTGCACGCGCAGCTGGCGCGAGCCCAGCGGCGCGCTCGTCGCCGCGGCCGCGCCGTCGAACACGCACGTCACCTCCGCCCCCGTTCGCGCCGCGAGCGCACGCAGGCTCGCGACCAGCCGCGAGCGCTGCTCCTCCAGGGACAGGGAGGGGTAGCCGGTCTTGGTGACGTTGTAGCCGTCCACGATGAGGTGCGCGGTGGGGGCGCCGAGCAGCGCCTCCAGGTACGGCGCGTCGCCGGGCCCCAGCCCGCGCGCCTGCGAGCCCGCCGCGCCGGCGCTGCCCTGCGCGACGAGGTCGCCAGGCCGGTCGGTGGTCGGCGGCAGGGCCAGCTCGCGGCGCAGGCCGGCGGCGGCGTTGACCAGCGCGTCGAGCAGCACGCGAAGGCGGATCGTGTCCTCCGAGCGCCCTTCCCGCCCCGCCCTGCGCGCCGCCTCCAGCTGGCTCTCCACCTCGGCGATGCGGGTGCGGGCGCGCCTGGCGGCGGACTCGGCCGTGGCGGCGTCCTTGGCGGCGGACTCGCGCGCGGCGGCGAGGTCGGCGGCGGCGGTCGCGGCGGCGGCCTCGGCGCGGCGGGTGCCGTCGGCGGCCGTCCGCGCGGCACGACGGGCCGCCTCCAGCTCGGACCTGAGCGCGGCGACCTCGGCGCGGAGGCGCTCCTGCTCCGCCTTGGCCGCGCGGCGGGCGTCGGCGGCCTCGGCGCGCAGGCGTTCGACCTCGGCGGCCTCCTCCCCCGCGCGCGCCTCGGCGGCGCGGTCGGCCAGCCGCGCGGCGGCCGTGGCGACGTGCTCCTCCCAGCCTTCGGGGCGCAGCAGGTACGCGAGCGCCGCCACCTCCGCCGGGTCGGCCGCGGCCGGCGCGGTGCCCGCCTCCAGTGCCTCGGCCAGCTCGGGCTGGTGCCGCTGCGCGACCGTGGCGACGACCTGCCGGAACGCCGGCATCGCGTCCACGACCGTCGCCAGCGCGGGCCCGGCCAGCTTGGCGCGCTTGGCCGGCGTGAACGACGCGAACCGCTTCAGCGTCGGCGGCACGTCGGCAGGCTCCAGCGCGCCGAGCGCCGTCGAGGCGTACGCGAGCACGCGCTGCCGCGCCGCCTCGGGCAGGGCGACGCCGCCCTCGCTCACACGGCACCTGCCGCGCGCAGCGCCGCGACCTCGTCGGCGTCGTACCCGGCCGCGGCCAGCACGTCGTCGGTGTCGGCGCCGAGCGGCGATGCCACCGCGCCGACGCGTCCCGGCGTGTCCGCGAGCCGCGGCACGACCCCGACCTGCGCGAACGGCGTCCCGTCGGCCAGCGCCTGCTCGGCCACCATGCCGCGCGCGCGGACCTGCGGGTCGGCGTACGCCTCGGCGAGGTCGTTGACCGGCCCGACGCAGCAGTCCGCGGGCACGAGCAGGTCGAGCCACTCGTCGCGTGGCCGCGTCGCGAAGACCGCCTCGAGCCGCGCGCGCAGCTCCGCCTGCCGCGCGGGGTCGAGGTGCCACGGCACCAGCTCGTCGAGGCCGAGCGCTCCGCACAGGGCGGCGAAGAACTGCGGCTCCAACGCGCCCACCGTCAGGTGCCGGCCGTCCGCGCACCGGTAGACGCCGTAGCAGGCGAGGCCGCCGTTGAGCGTCTCCCGGCCGACGCGGGGCGGCACGCCGGTCGCCGCGAACGCCCCCGCCGTGAGCGTCAGCCACGACAGCACGCCGTCGGTCATCGACACGTCGCAGAACTGCCCCGTACCCGTCCGCTCCCGCACGTGCAGCGCGGTGAGGACCGCGACGGCTGCCATGAGGCCGCCACCGCCGAGGTCGCCGATCTGCAGCCCTGGCTGCCACGGACCGGTCTCGGGGTGACCGCTGAACGACAGCGCGCCGGCGTACCCGAGGTAGTTGATGTCATGCCCGGCGCGTTGGGCGTACGGACCGTCCGCGCCGTATCCGGATATCGCGGCGTAGATCAGCCGCTCGTTGTCTGCCGATAGCACCTCCCAGCCCACTCCGAGCCGGGACATGACCCCGGGCCGGAACGACTCGATCAGCACGTCCGCGTCTCGGACGAGCCTCCTGAGGACATCACGGCCCTGTGACATTTTTAGATTGAGCGTGAGCGAGCGCTTGCCGCGGTTGAGGGCGAGGTGCATGGCACCCTCGCCGGTGGCGGCGTACGGCGGCATCCAGCGCAGGTAGTCGCCCTTGCCCGGCTCCTCGACCTTGAGCACGTCGGCGCCGAGGTCGGCGAGGAGGAGGGTCGCGTACCCGCCGGGGAGGAGCCGGGAGAGGTCGAGGACCCTGAGGCCGGCGAGGGGCAGGCCGGGCGCGGAACCGGGACCGGAGCCGGGACCGGGACCGGGACCGGGACCGGGCGAGGATCCGGGCTCGCTCACGGGACGACGGGCGGCGCCGCCGCGGCTTCCGCCACTCCGGGGCGCGGCACCAGCTCGACCTGGTCGGTGGCGCCGCACCAGCGGCAGGTCACGTGCTCCACGACGTCCGACAGCGTCTCGGACTCCTCGACGACGGGGTCGCCGGCGAGGTCGGCGTGGACGTAATCGCGCAGCCTGCGGGTGCGGACGACGTCGAAGCGGGTGAGGTTGCCGCAGGCGACGCAGCGCCAGCGGGTCTCGGCAGTGGGCGGCGCGACGGGCACGCGCCCGAGCCTACCCGCGCGGCGCGGCGTCCCCGGCCACCTCGCGGCCGCGCCACCAGGCCAGTGCGAGGAACGTCACCAGCCCCAGCGCGCCCCACAGCGACCACGCGACGAGCGGGCTGCTCGCCGACACCGGCTCCATCGACCGCGACCGCGCGGCGCCGGGCGAGGGCGTACCCGATCCCGGTGCCGCCACGACCGGTGACGACGCCGCCGCCGTGGGAGAGCGGGAGGTACGCACCGCGGGCGCGGGAGCACCGGCCGGTGCGTTCCGAGGGGCCGCCGCGGACTTCGGCAGCACGACGAGGGTGCCGGTCATCTGCGGGTGGAAGGCGCAGACGTACGACCACGTCCCCGTCTTCGTCGGCGACCACCGGTACGTCGCCCCCGCCGCGAGCATCGACGTACCGAACGGCGCGCCGCCCGACGGCGTCACGGTGTGCGGCGCGGCGCCGACGTTGACCCAGGAGACGGTGTCGCCGACGCGCGCGGTGGCGCGGGCGGGCGTGTAGCCGAAGTCGATCACGTTGACGCGGACGGCGGCCGGCTTGCCCGCCACGCGCACCGGAGGCGCCGGTGGCGGGGCGGGCGCGGCAGCCGGGGGACGCGGGGCCGCCGGCGCGGGCGGGGGCACGGCGCCGCTCGCCGACGGCACGGTCACGGTGCCGGTCATGTCGGTGTGGATCGCACAGAAGTACCGGAACGTGCCCGCGGTGCGGAACGTCCGCGTGTAGCGGCCGCCCGCGTTGAGCACGCCGGAGTCGAACGAGCGGTCGTTCGCGGTCACGGTGTGCTCGTCGTCGTCGTTGTTCGAGAACGTGATCGTGCCGCCGACGCGCACCGAGATGGACGACGGGGAGAACGCCCGCCCGGCCATCGTCACCGTGCCGCTGGCCGGCGCCGTGGTGCCGCCCCCACCGGTTCCGCCGCCACCGCCGCCGGTGCCGCCCCCGCCAGACCCGCCGCCGGACGACGAGACCGTGACGATCCCCCAGTAGTTCGAGTCGTCCTCCTCGCGGTGGTCGACGTAGCGGTACGTCCCCGCCGTCCGCAGCGTGATCGAGTACGACTCCCCGGGCTCGAGGTCGTCGGAGTCGATCTCGACCGGCGCGCTGGTGGTGCGGATGCGGTGCCGCTCGGAGTGGCTGTTGCGCCAGGTGACCGTGGTCCCCGGCGCGACGGTGAGCGACTTCGGCGACAGCGAGGAGCCGATGGTGACGGTGGCGGTCGCGGCGTCCGCGGGCAGCGGCACCGACACGAACCCGGCAAGAAGCAGCAGCAGCGTGGCGAAACGGCGCGTCATGCCGGGGACATCGTCGGCAGCGCGCCCCGCGTTACAGCAGAGAAGCGCGCGCCGCGACGACCTCGGTCCACATGACAGAGACGGGGTACTCGTCGCTGTAGCCGTACCCCCCGTGCACCTGCAGCGCCGCCTCCGCCGCCGCCCACGCGGCGTCGAGCGCGAACGGCAGCACCGACTCCGCGTCGAGCGAGGTCCCCGCGCCCGACGCCACCCGCCGCACCAGCGCGACCGCCGCCTCGACGGACGCCGTCACCGCCGCGAACGCGTACCGCTGCACCGGCATCTTCGCGAGCGGCCGCCCGAAGACCACCCGGGAGCTCGCGTACGCCATCCCGGTCTCCGCCAGCGCCTCCCCCGCGCCGCCGAGCACCGCCGCGCGCCCCAGCTCGTCACCAGCCAGCGAGAGCCCGAACGAGCACCCAGCCCGCCCGCACTCACGCAGCACCTCGACGCGGACGACGTCCGGCAGGGCGGGGTCGAGCAGCCCGGCACCGGACAGGGCGGCGGCGTCCAGACCGGACCGCGCGAGCACCGACCGCGCCAGGCCGGCGGCGGCCACTGCATCGGGGTTACGAGAGTCGGGGACCACGATCCGCCATGATGCACCCGTGCCGGATGCCACCCGTCTCTCCGACTACGTCGGCGTCGTCGCGACCGCCTGGCCCGGCTCGTTCGGGCGGGCGGCGGTACGCCTCCACGAGGGCCGCGACCACGACGTCGTGCTGCTGGGCGAGGAGGCGGCGTTCCGCTTCCCGCGGACGCAGCGGGCGCTCGACGCGCTGCCTCGCGAGGTCGCCGCCCTCGCCGAGCTCGACGACGCGGACCCGAAGGTCGACGTCGTCCTCCCCGAGGTGCTCGTCGACTGCTCGGACAACACGCTGGGCCGGGCGTTCGTGGCGCAGCGGTTCCTGGAAGGCGAGCCACTCCCGAAGGCGAGCGTCGACGCCGTCGGGCCGATGGCGTACCGGTTCGCCGCCGAGCTGGCCCGCGTCCTCGACTGCCTCGCCGCCGTGACGATCACGCCCGACCTCGAACGCGTCCTCACCCGCGCCCCGCTGCGCAGGACCTGGGACGAGCTGGCCGAGCTGTGCGGACCCGAGGCGCACGACGCGTTCGCGGCCGTACGAGCGCTCGACACCCCGCCACCGGCGCTGACCCACGGCGACTTCTGCGGCGCCAACCTCCGCTGGGACGCCGACGAGACCCGGCTCACCGGCGTCCTCGACTGGGCGCAGGTGCACCTCGGCGACCCGGCGTACGACATCGCGTCGATCGCCGACACCTACGGCTGGGACCTCGCCGAGACTGTCTCTGCCGCAATGACCAATGACGACCCCGGTATCACGCCCCGGGCGCGGGCGTACGCCGCGACGTTCCCGTTCCAGCGAGCTCTCTGAGGAACGCCCGCACCTCCTGATGCGTGCGGTCGGGGTGCTCGAACTGGGGTACGTGCCCGCAGTCCGGCAGCACCACGGACCGGGCGGCAGGCAGCGCCGCCGCGACGTGCCGCGCGAACCCCGACGGCACGAGCCGGTCGCGGTCGCCCCAGAGGAACAGCGCGGGCGGCGCCAGCGACGGCAGCCGCCGCCAGAACCCTTCCTCGCCGAACGCGTCGTCGAGGTAGATCTGCTTGAGCGACGAGAAGAACGCCACGCGGTACGCCGCCCGCTTGTAGACGCGCACGAACTCGCCCGCCGCCGCGTCGTACGACTGCGCCGTCAGCCGCGCGGGCTGCGAGAACATCCGCCGCAACGTCACCCGCGCCATCCCCCGCGTCATCGGCAGCGGCAGCGCCGCCGCCTCCGAGCGCGCGAGGCGTACGACGGGCACGAACTGCCGCAGCCGCCGGAACGCCACCGCCGGCGCCAGCAGGATCAGCCCGCTCACGCGCGTCGGCTCCAGCAGCGCGACCTCCAGCGCGACGCGGCCGCCGAGGGAGTTGCCGAGCAGCACGCAGGTCTCGACGCCGACGGCGTCGAGGTACGCGGCCAGCCAGCGAGCGAAGAAGCGGGCGTCGTACGCGCCGTACGGCGCCGCTGACGCGCCGTGTCCAGGCAGGTCAGGGGCCAGGACGCGGTAGTCGGCCGCGAGGTCCCAGAGCGTCGGCAGCAACGACGCGTTGGTCGCCCCGAGGCCGTGCAGCAGCACCACCGGCGGCGCGTCCGCGGGACCGGCCTCCAGGTGGAACGTCCGCGTCCGTCCCGCCTGCACCATCGCCGACCGCGGGAACCGCGCGGGCCGCTCGTCCGACGCGGCGAAGACGCCGTCGAGCCGCAGCGACAGCGACAGGTCGCCGTCGACCTTCAGCCGGCCGTCGAGGAACGCCGCGACGCCGCTCTCCTTGCCCTCCACGACGTTCAGGAGGGTCTTGGGGTCGGCGCTGATCCGCGTCGTCGGGACGGCCGACTCGGGGAGGACGTGCACCGTGCCGTGCGCGATCCGTATCGACACCTCGGTGGTGCCGTCCGAGAAGTGCACGACGGCGTCGACGTCGGCCAGCCCGGCCGCGTCGGTGGCGGCGCGGCGCCTGACCGCGTCGACCAGGGTCTTGCGACGCGGCATCTAGTGGAACGCCTTCTCGAGCGCGGCGAGCCCCTCGTCGAGCCCGTGGAGCAGGTGCTGCATGTGCGGCAGCGAGCGGCGGCAGCCGGTGAGGCCGAAGTGCGCGCGGCCGTTGTACGACGTGATCGTGATGTTCAGCGCCTGGCCGGCCAGCGGGATCGACAGCGGGTACATGCCGTCGAGCCGCGCGCCGTTCCAGTACAGGGGGTGCTGCGGGCCGGGGACGTTCGAGATGACGAGGTTGAACGCCGGCCGCAGGACACTGTGCGCGCCGAGCACCTGGTTGACGAGCAGCGGGCTGAGCACCGCCGCCGACAGCGCCGTGATCTGGAGCTGCGACAGCCCCTGCAACGACGCCTTCGCCTGCCTGCTCGACGCGCGGATCGCGAGCAGCCGCGCCTCCGGGTCGGCGATCTCCGTGCCGAGGCTGACGAGAACGGCACCCACGGCGTTGCCGCCGCCGTCACCGTCGTCCTCGTCGTCGGACGTCCGCAGCGACACCGGCGTCATCGCGACGAGCGGCGCGTCGGGCAGCGCGTCCTGCTCGATGAGGTAGTCGCGCAGCGCGTGGGCGCACATCGCGAGGATGACGTCGTTGATCGTGCAGCGGGCCTTCTTGCCGACCGCGCGGATGCGGGCCAGCTCCCAGTCGTCCGCGGCGAAGCGCCGGCTGCCGGTGATGGGGACGTTGAGCATGCTTCGCGGCGCCTGGCCCGGCAGCGCGGCGGCCTGGTCGCGCAGCGAGCCGGCGGCGATGGAGAGCAGCCGCGGGGTGAGGCCGACGGCGTCGGTGACGACGTTGCCGAGTGTGTTCGCGACCGACGACAGGCTGAGCCCGTCGTCGTCCTTGCGGGAGCGGCGGGGGCGGTTGGCGTACGGCAGTGGCACGTCGCGCGCGTCGGGGTCCGGGGAGAGGCTGCGCTCGGTGAGGCGCAGCGCGGAGACGCCGTCCATGACCGAGTGGTGGATCTTGCCGTAGACGGCGAACCGGCCGTCGGCGAGCCCCTCGATGAGGTGGGTCTCCCAGAGCGGGCGGTGCCGGTCGAGCAGCGTGCCGTGCAGGCGCGAGACCAGCGCGAGCAGCTCGCGGATGCGGCCAGGCCGCGGCAGCGCCGAGTGGCGGATGTGGTGCTCGAGGTCGATCTCGCCGTCGTCGGCCCACGCCCACTGCCCGAGCGTGCTCCACCCGCGCGTGGGCCGGCGCCGGAACAGCGGCGCGACATCCGTCGTGCTGACGGCCTCGTCGTACAGGCTGGTGAGGTAGTCGTGGCCGGCGCCCTCGGGCGTCGTGAACAGCTGCAGCCCGCCGACGTGCATCGGCTGGTCGCGCGACTCCGGGTACAGGAACACCGACGACGTCGGGGACATCAGCGCGGGCAGCCGGGGCACGGCCACATCCTCTCTCCGGGCGGGACGACAGTGTGTCTCCCCGGCCCGTGTCGCGCCCAACCGGGCATCATGGACGCGTGTGGAGACGCCGGAAGAAGTACGTCGGGCAGGAGTGGGCGACCAAGGACGCCCGCTGGGCGACGACGTTCGTGATCCTGCTGTTCCTCGGCGCGTTCTACACCTGGTTCCTCTACGCCGCGCTGGGCGTCGTCGTCTACTTCGCCGTCCGCTTCACGGTCATGGGCGTGCGGTACTGGCGGCGGGAGCACTCCACGGCCGAGCACCCGTACTGGCTGGACGACCTGCCCAAGGACTAGCAGGGCTTGGCGCAACGGCACCCGCGATCACCCGCGGTGACGCCTCCGCCGTCACGTCGCAACCGGGAGCCTTTTCCATCGTGGTTGGTCATCGGAGGGTCCACGACCGTCCGCCGGGTGTCTCGCCGGCCGAACTCCGAAGATCGCCACGCGGGGAGACCGGCGCCTGAAGTGCAAGGTTCGCCCAGGACCGGCCCCGGAGCGAGCCCGGCCGGGTTCTACGGTTCCGGAATGGCGTTCCAGCACGGAAACGCCGGTGGCAGAGCGTACTCCCAGCGCCTCGGCACGTCAGGATGGGAAAAGGCTCCGGGTTGCGGTCCGTGCGGTGAAAAGGAGCAAAACGCACCCCGATCGGGCAAGGGGTGGCCCGGCGAGCGAGCCACGGTCACGCTCCGTGCACCCGGCCCCCGTTTCGCTACTAGACCGGTGTGACGCCGCGCTTGCGGTGCGGCCGCAGAATCCGCTTGCCCGCGGACACCTCCAGCGCGTGGCAGATGTGCCGGCGCGTGTCGGCCGGGTCGATGAGGTCGTCGACGAAGCCCATCTTCGCGGCGAGGTACGGGTCGATGCTCTGCTTGATCCCCGCCACGAGCTGCGCGCGCAGCGCCTCGCGCGCCTCGTCGTCCCCGGCCGCCGCGAGCTGCTTGCGGAACAGGATGTTGACCGCCCCCTCGGGCCCCATCACCGAGAACTCCGCGGTCGGCCAGGCGAGCAGCCGGTCGGCCTCGTACGCGCGCCCCGCCATGACGAAGTAGCCGGCGCCGTACGCCTTCCGCAGCACCACGGTGACCTTCGGGACCGTGGCCTCGGAGACGTTGTAGAGCATCTTCGCGCCGTGCCTGATGATGCCGTCGTGCTCGACCTTCTTGCCGACGAGGAAGCCGGGCACGTCGACCAGGAAGACGAGCGGCACCTCGAACGAGTCGCAGAGGTTGACGAAGCGCGCGGCCTTGTCGGCGGAGTGCATGTCGAGCGCGCCGCCCATGTGCATCGGCTGTGACGCGACGACGCCCGCCGTCCGCCCGCCGAACCGCGCGAAGCCGGTGATGACCGAGCGGGCCCAGTCGGGCTTCATCGGGAAGAACTCGCCGTCGTCGGCGAGGACCTTGAGGACGCGGCGCATGTCGTAGGCCTTGCGGTTCTCGGCGGGAACGATGTCGTACAGCTCCTCGCACCGGCGGTCACTCGGGTCCTCGGTGGCACGCAGCGGGACAGGGTCGCCGTACTTCGACGGCAGGTACGACAGGTAGTCGCGCACCATCGCGAGGCAGGACGGGTCGTCGGCCGCCTCGCGGTCGGCGACGCCGCTGATCTTGTTATGGACGGCGCTGCCGCCCATCTCCTCCTCGGTGACCTCCTCGCCCGTCGCGGCGCGGACGAGGTGCACGCCCGCCAGCGCCATCGACGACGTGCCCTTGACCATCGGCACGAAGTCGCAGAGCGCCGGGATGTACGCCGTCCCCGCCGAGCAGGGGCCCATCATCGCGGCGACCTGCGGCACCGCGCCGCTCATCGTCGTCAGCTCGCGGAACAGGTCGCCCGCCCCCGCGAACGCAGCCCCCACCGACTCCGTCACGCGCGCGCCGGCGGAGTCGAGCAGGTAGACGATCGGCATGCCGTGGCGTACCGCCATCTCGCGCGCCCGTGCCGCCTTGCGCTCGCCGTGCAGGCCGATCGAGCCGGCCAGGACCGTGAAGTCGTACGCGATCACCGTGACCTTGCGCCCGTCGACCTCGCCGACGCCCGTGACGCAGCCGTCGGCGGGCGTGCGCTTGCCCTGCGACTGCGGCGAGTCGACCGCGCCGGCCAGCAGCCCCGACTCCACGAACGTCCCCTGGTCGAACAGCAGCTCGAGGCGCTCGCGCACCGTCAGCTTGCCGAGGGAGTGCTGCCGCTCGACCAGGTCGTCGCCGCCCATGCGCAACGCGTCGGCGCGGCGTTCGGCCAGCGCGGCGGCGACGTCGCGCAACGTCTCGTCCGTCATGGCCCGCAGCCTCTCACCCTGTGAGCCAGATCACGCGGCGGCGGCGCAGGAGCGGCCGTTGCGCGGGCAGAACGAAGGGGTGGAAGGGAGGGATCCCCGATGACCCGGATGTCCCTGAACGAGGCACGGACCTGCGCCGCCACCGCCGCTCTGGCGGGTGTCGGGGCGGGTGCCGTAGCCGGTGCCGGCACGCATGTCGCCGCCGGTCCCGCCGCGGGTCTGCTCGTCGCCGTGCTGACCGCGCTCGTGGCGGTGTTCGGAACGATCGCGACCGTCCGCGTGCGCGTGACCAGCCCCGAGGACTGACGTCAGGTGCAGTGCGGCCCGGCGTAGGTGTAGCGGCAGACCAGCACCTCGGCGAGGTCGCTCGTCGTGCCGTGCGCGGTGAACGTGAACACGACGCTTCCCCCGACCACGCGGCGGCCGGTGCCACCGACACAGACGAAGACGTAGTCCTTCGTCGTCCGATCCGCGACGTCGGTGATGCGTGTCGGCTGAGTGCCCCGCGTCGTGTGGATCGTCATGAGCTCCTCGAGCGGCCCCACCGTGACGAGCCCGACCGCGGTCGCGACAGCCTGGACCGAGCCCCTCGTGACGTGCGTGAAGCAGGCCTCACCGGTGTCGTCGACGTCGTAGCCGACCGGGCCGCCACGGACGTTGACGCCGACGCCGAACGCCGGCGCCGCCGAAGCCGCGAGCATGATCGCTACGACCGCCGGGAGTCGCCGCCTCATCGGCACGTCACCCACCCGAGCCGGACCGTGCACACGAGAACCTCGGCGTAGTCGCCTGCCGTCGTCGTCGCGGTCAGCTGGTAGGTCGCCGCCCCGGTCGCCGCACCGGCGTAGGAGTCCGGCAGGCACCCGTACCACGACGTCGCCCCGACGAGCACGACGGGCTGGGCACCCGCTACGGGAGCGGTGATCGTGCCTGGTCCGTTGACGACCCCGTCACTCGTGAGCTGGCCACTTCCGGTGACGGGCTGATCGAACTCCAGCACCGCGCAAGCGCCCATGTCGTCGTAGACGGTGATCGCGCCGTCGGCGCCGAATCTCGCCCGCGTCGCCCCCGCTTCGGAGAGCGGAACCGCGACCAGCGCGATGGCGACTGCGGCGCGCGTCAGAGCTCCGCGCACGTCGTTCCCCCGTTCTTGGAATGTCTGCTCAGTACTCCAGCCATAAGGTGGAGTAACCGATGGCGGTGGCGCGCCCTTCGTTCGTGAAGATGGCGCTCAAACCGTGTTCGCCGGCCGGTAGGCCCGCATATGCCTGCACGAACATCTTCGTGTCCGGGTCGATGCCGGGGTAACGATGATTGACCAGGGTGTGCTTCTCGCCCGCAGGACAACCGGGTGCGTCGCGCAGTGGTTCCGCGGCCGACTCGGCCGGATTGTTGTGACACATCACCAGCTGCCAGGCGGCTTCGGCCTCGAGCCGTGAATGCAGAACCTGGAGCGCGAACCCTCGCCGTGTCATCTTCTCGGTCGTGGACGCGACGAACACGTTCTCGCGGGCGGGTGTGCCCGTCAGCTCATGGTCGGGCGGGGCGACCTTCGCGGTCACCCTTCCGCCAGGCCGGACAGTGGTGCGCCCAGGCAGACCGGGTAGGCGCAGTGAGATGGCGCCGCGACTCGTGGACACGTAATAGAGGCGGTACGAGCCCCCCGGCAGCTTCGTGGAGTTCGCATACGTCTTCGTGTCCTCGTAGGTCCCGCCGCCGAGAGCGGGCCACTCCGGCACCGGCATCAGGAAACGTTCGGCCTGTCCGCTCACCACCGCGGCGCCGCCCGCGAGGGTGAAGCCGCGCGTACGCGCGTCGGTGCCGACCAGCACGAACGCCGTGAGCGCACCGGCTCCCGACACGGCGAGATCACGGCCACCGTCGAACGACGTGTCGACCGTGACCGTGCGCGGCACGCGAACGTCGGCGTACCCGGGCCGGGTCCCGGTGATCGTCGTGACCCCCGCCATCGTCACGCCTGGCGCGGCAGACGTGGCCGGCGCAGGGAGCATCAGCACGCCCGGCAACAGCAGCACCAACGCCGTTCGCAGCCGGCACATGGCAACTCCCCCATCGCGGTGAATCAAGCGAACTCCGGCCGTTGCTCCGTGTCCGTCACGGCGGCGCGTGTCAGACACACGTCAAAGACCCGCGGTTGATTACACATTGGATGACGACGGCGACGTCACCGGTCTCGCCATGCGCGTTCAGCACGTACTTCGCCTCGCCCACGGTCGCTCCGGAATATGCCCCGGAGATGCAGCCGTACCAGAAACCGGCGCCGCTGACGGGAGTGGCACCGCGGACCGTCGCGGCCTTCGTGCCGGGGCCTTGCATATAGCCGACGGCGGTGAACGTCCCGGCGAACACGGTGCCGTCATCAGCCGTCACCGTGGCGCAGGCCGTGAAGTCCGGATCGACATGGACGACGGCGTCGATGCCGAGTGGCACCGTGAACGCTGACACTGGCGTAGCCGGACACAACAAAGCGGCTGCCCCTAGGGCAGCCGCGGAAATGGCACGCAAGGACGTTCCCCCGTTCGTTGCGTTCATCGGGCCTTGGGGGCCGAGTAGGACAACGTGTACCTGATGGCGGCAGAACGTAGCGAAGGGCCATTAATGCGTCAAGGCCCGTGGCGCGTGTCCGCGCCACGCGGCGCCCTATTCCCGCACGTAGTCGGAGAACATCGGGTGAGCCCTCGCCCGGGCTCGCGAACCATCCGTCGGCGCGGCGCCGCAAACTTGTCACACCCCCCTTCTAGCGTCGCCAGGCATGACGGTGACCGCGGTCCAGAGCACGTTCGACGAGCTCGGGACTCCCCTGCGCGACACGACGTTCGTCGTCGTCGACCTCGAGACGACGGGCGGCTCCCCCGCGACCTCCTCCATCACCGAGGTGGGTGCCGTACGCGTCCGCGGCGGGGTCGTGCAGGGCGAGTTCCAGACGCTGGTCAACCCTGGCTCGCCGATCCCGCCGTTCATCGCGGTGCTGACCGGCATCACCGACGGCATGGTCGCGGGCGCGCCGCGGATCGAGGACGTCGTGCCGGCGTTCCTCGAGTTCGCGCGCGGGTCGGTGCTCGTCGCGCACAACTCCGGCTTCGACCTGTCGTTCCTCCGCGACGCGTGCCGCCGTACGGGTCACGAGTGGCCGGCGTTCGACTCGCTCGACACGGTCACGTTGGCGCGCCGCGTGCTCACCCGCGACGAGGCGCCCAACGTCAAGCTCTCCACCCTCGCCCGCGTCTTCCGTACGGCGGTCACGCCGTGCCACCGCGCGCTTGCCGACGCGCAGGCGACGACCGACGTGCTGCACGGCCTCATCGAGCGGCTCGGCAACCTCGGCGTCCACTCGCTGGAGGAGCTGCGGACGTTCTCCTCGCTGGTGTCGCCCGAGCAGCGCCGCAAGCGCTACCTCGCGGACGCCCTGCCGCACCGGCCCGGCGTCTACCTGTTCCGCGACGAGCAGGGCCGCGTCCTCTACGTCGGCAAGTCCAAGGACCTGCGCGCCCGCGTCCGCAACTACTTCGTCGCCTCCGAGCCGCGCACGCGCATGGCCGAGATGGTCGCCTGCGCCGAGCGGGTCGACCACGTCGAGTGCAGCCACGGGCTGGAGGCCGAGGTACGCGAGCTGCGGCTGATCGCCGAGCACAAGCCGCGCTACAACCGCCGCTCCCGCTTCCCCGAGCGCGCCGTCTTCCTCAAGCTCACGACCGAGCGCTTCCCGCGGCTCTCCGTGGTGCGCAAGGTGTCCGCCGACGGCGCGACGTACCTCGGGCCGTTCGGCTCGCTGCGCGCGGCCGAGCTGGCGCGGGCGGCGGCGCACGAGGCGTTCCGCATCCGCCAGTGCACCATGCGCATCACGCGGACGACCTCCGTCGCGCCCTGCGTGCTGCGCGAGATGGGCCGCTGCGGCGCGCCGTGCTCCGGCGAGGAGGACGAGGAGTCGTACGCCGCCCACGCCGCCGCGTTCACATCCGCCGTCGTGGCCGACCCCGAGGCCGTACGCCGCGCCGTCGCCGTGCGCATGGACACCCTCTCCGCGCAGCACCGCTACGAGGACGCCGCCGCGCACCGCGACCGGCTGGCGGCCTTCGTGCGCGCGGCGGCGCGCGGCCAGCAGCTCACCGCCCTGGCCCGGGTGCCACTGCTCGTCGGCGCGCAGCCCGACACGCGCGGCGGCTGGCACCTCGCCGTCGTACGCCACGGCCGCCTCGTCGCGGCCGGCGCGGTGCCCGTGGGGATCGACCCGCGCCCGCACGTCGAGGCGCTCGTCGCGACTGCCGAGACCGTGCCCGTGGTCGGCCCCGGGCCCACGCCCTGCGCGACGGGCGAGGAGATGCAGGCGATCCTGCGCTGGCTCGCCGTGCCCGGCACGCGCCTCGTGCGCGTCGAGGGTGAGTGGTCGTCGCCGGCCGGCGGCGCGACGCGGCTGGTGGGGATGTTCGAGGAGGCGTACGACCCGGCGGCGGCCTTCGCCGACCGGAGGCCGCTGCGTACGGTCAGCCAGCCCGTCAGGATGTTCGCGTGATCCGACCTCTGCTGCCCGCCGACCACGAGGCCGCCGCGCGCGTCTACAACCACTACGTCGAGACGACGACGGCGACGTTCCAGACGGAGCCGGTGACGCCGGACGAGTGGGCCGCGGAGTCCAGCGGTGGCGAGCCAGGGCGGCACGGCGCGTGGGCGGTCGAGGACGGCGGCGCGTTCGCGGGGTACGTGCTGGTGACGCCGTTCAAGTCACGCTGCGCCTACCGCGACACCGCCGAGGTGACGGTCTACCTTGCGCCCGGTCATACGGGCCGAGGACTCGGGCGGGAGGCGCTGGCGTTCGTGGACGACCACGCCCGCGAGGCCGGACTCCACGCGCTGCTCGCCGTGGTCTGCGCCGAGAACGACGCCAGCCTGCGCGCGTTCGAGCGGGCGGGCTACGAGCGCTGTGCCCTGCTCCGCGAGGTCGGCAGCAAGTTCGGCCGGCTTCTCGACGTCGTCTACCTGGAGAGGGTCGTAGGGTCGTAGCCATGATCACCGCCGTCGTCCTCATCAACGCCGCCGTCGACGCGATCCCCGAGATCGCCGAACGCGTCTCCGAGATCAGTGGCGTCAGCGAGGTCTACTCGGTCGCGGGCGACGTCGACCTCGTCGCGATGGTCCGCGTCAACGCCCACGAGGACCTCGCCGACGTCATCGCCGGCCAGGTCAACAAGGTCCCCGGCATCCTCTCCACGCAGACGCTCATCGCGTTCCGCACGTACTCGCGGCACGACCTCGAGGCGGCGTTCGCGATCGGCATGGAGGACACCGACTGATGCGGGTCCGCCGCCTCGGCGCCGGTGAGTGGGAGCGCTGGCGCGAGTTCCGGCTCGCGATGCTGAAGGACGCGCCGATGTCGTTCGGCAGCACGTACGCCGACGCCGTCGCGTTCGACGACGACCGCTGGCGTGATCGCACCCGCGCGATGGCCACGAGCGACGACACCGTCCTGTACGTCGCCGACGAGGACGGCGACTGGCTCGCCTGCGCGGGCGGCTACGTCGAGGACGGCGTCCCCAACGTCTTCGGCGTCTGGACCCGCCCCGAGCACCGCGGCCGCGGCTACGCCGACGCCTGCGTCCGCACCGTCGTCGAGTGGGCCCGCGCCACCGGCGCGCCCGAGGTCAGGCTCTGGGCCACCGACGGCAACGACGCCGCGCGGAAGGTCTACGAGCGCATCGGCTTCACGCCCACCGGCACGACCCAGCCGCTGCCGCACACACCGGCGACCACCGAGAGCGAGTACGCGCTCCCGCTCTGATGGGGCTCGGCGAAACGCCGCCCGCGACACCCCCGGTGACGGCGGAGCGTGACACGTCCGCAACCCGGAGCCCTTTCCATCCTGGCTCGCGCGGGGCCTGGATCGTCCTGGGCGGGAGCCCCTTTGGCGCTGGACCACCACCAGAACGGCGGTCGACCCCGGACGAGCGGCGCCCGCGGACCCGCGTCGGCCCAACCCTGCAGCCCAGCAGCCGGTCTCACGCGTAGTGATCTTCAAAGAACGACTGAGCCCGGCGCCGACCACGCCGTCAGGATGGACAAGGCTCCCGGTTGCGGGCCGTGCGGGGAAAAAGCGCAGATCGCACCCCGATCGCGCGGAGGTCGTTCTACTGGCCGCCGAGGCGCGTGGACACGGCAACCCAGCGGTCGAGGGCAGCCAGAGCCGCGCCCGAGTCCACGGCCTCCGCCGCCACCGGCAGCGTCGCCGCCAGCCGTTCGGCAACCGGCGAGTCCGAGGGAGACAACGCCGCCAGCGCCGCGGCCGCGTTGAGCAGCACCGCGTCCCGGACCGGCCCCGGCGAGCCACCGAGGAACGACCGGCACACCGCCGCGTTGAACGCCGCGTCCCCGCCCCGCAGCGCCTCCACGGGAGCCGGCGCCACCCCCAGGTCAGCAGGGTCCAGCGACTCCTCCCGCACCTCGCCGCCACCGACGACCCAGACCCGCGACGTCGTCGCCGTCGTCAGCTCGTCCAGCCCGTCGTCGCCGCGGAACACGAGAGCCGACGCGCCCCGCTCCGCGAGCACGCCGGCCATCACCCCAGCCATCCGCGCGTCGGCCACGCCGACCGCCTGGAAGCCGGGGCGCGCCGGGTTGGTCAGAGGACCCAGGAAGTTGAAGACGGTCGCGACGCCCAGCTCGCGCCGCGGCGCGCCGGTGTGACGCAAGGCGGGATGGAACACCGGCGCGAAGCAGAACGCGATCCCCGCCTCCGCCGCGCACTCCGCGACAAGAGCGGGCGGGAGGTCGATCCGTACGCCCAGCTCCTCGAGCAGGTCCGCGGAGCCGCAGGTGGACGACGCCGCGCGGTTGCCGTGCTTCACGACCCGCGCGCCCGAGCCGGCCACGACCAGAGCGGCCATGGTCGAGATGTTCACCGTGTGCGCGCGGTCGCCGCCGGTCCCGCACGTGTCGACCACCGGCCCGGACACAACACACGGACGAGCCCGCGCGAGCATCGCCGCCACCAGCCCGGAGACCTCCGAGGCAGACTCCCCCTTGGCCCGCAACGCCATCGCGAAGCCCGCGATCTGGGCCGGCGTCGCGACGCCCTCCATGATCTCGCCCATGACCCACTCGGCGTCGTCGCGCGAGAGGTCGGCACCCGCCAGCAGGGTCGAGAGCACCCCGGGCCAGGCGGTCATAGAGCTCAGCGCGACAGGTGCGCGTCGAGGCTCTTGTAGAGGGCCTCGCGGTCGACGTGCAGCAACGGCGCGATGTCGGTCAGCCGCTGGAGCGCGTGCTCCAGCGCGGCGTGCGCCTGGATGAGCGCCGCGGCCGACTGGGTGACGACGGCGTTGTACTCGTGGGAGAACACGATGCCGCACCGGGGGCAGCGCCCGCCGGACCCCTCCTCGACGACCTGCGCGAGCCGGAACGACTCGCCGCAGTTCCCGCACCATGCCTCGGTGTTCACGTTCGCTCCTTGTCGGCGGCCGCCGCGGCGACCGGGGGGTTGAGCAGCCGGACGACAGTGCGCGCCAGCTCGATCGCGTCGATGGGGTGCATGAGGACGGCGTCCGCCTGCGACCACTGCCCGAGCCAGCGGTCGTCGCGCCGCCCCACGAGGGCGATGACGGGCGGGCACGGCGAGAGCTCGTTCTTGAGCTGCCGGCACAGCCCGAGGCCGCCGGTCGGCCACGCCTCGCCGTCGAGGATCATGAGGTCGGGAACGCCCTTGTCGGCGTAGCCGATGACCTCGTCGGCGTGCTCGGTGACGACGTACGTGAGGTCCACCCCTGCCCCCGGGGAACGCCCGATGGACAGCGTGATCTGGTCGCGGATGACCGGCTCGGTGGCGTAGACCAGGACGGTGGCCACGAGGCAGCGGGACCTTTCGCATACGGCGGGAGGGGACGCGCGGATGCTATCGCGTACGGCGCCGTTCCCCGGTTTGCGGGGGCGACGGGCCGGGGCAATACTGAGAACCGTTCTCACCACTGACCCCGGGAGGAGCGCCATGGACGTCCGGCTCACGCCGCAGCGCCGCGCCGTCCTCGACGTGCTCCGGGCTTCGCACGACCATCCGACCGCACAGGACGTGCTCGACCGCGTCCGGCGTACGTCCCCCGGCATCGGCGCCGCGACCGTCTACCGCGCGCTGAACCTGCTCGTCGAGCAGGGCCAGGCGCTGGAGCTGGCGCTCGGCGACGCCGCCGCCCGCTACGACGCCAACACCGCCCGCCACGACCACGTCGTCTGCGTCGAGTGCGGCGCGGCCGCCGACGTCGACGCCGCGCTCCCCCCGCGACTCGCGGAGAACGTCGCCCAGGTGTCAGGCTTCGCCGTCACCGGACACGACCTCCGCTTCCGCGGGCTCTGCCCGACCTGCCAGTCCCGTACCGCAACGCTCTAGGAGGAGCACACGATGCCGTCGCTCGAGGGCAGCAAGACGCACGACAACCTCAAGGAGGCGTTCGCCGGCGAGAGCCAGGCCAACCGCCGCTACCTCTACTTCGCCCGCAAGGCCGACATCGAGGGCTACCCGGAGATCGCGGGCCTGTTCCGCGACGTCGCGGAGGGCGAGACCGGCCACGCGTTCGGCCACTTCGACTTCCTCGCCGAGGTCGGCGACCCGGTGACCGGCTCCAAGGTCGGCAAGACCGCCGACAACCTCCAGTCGTCGATCGACGGCGAGACGTACGAGTTCACGGAGATGTACCCCGGCTTCGCGCGCACCGCGCGGGACGAGGGCTTCGACGAGATCGCGGAGTGGCTGGAGACGCTGGCCCGCGCCGAGAAGAGCCACGCCGGCCGGTTCCAGAAGGGCCTCGAGGGCCTCAACGCCAACGTGTGACCCGCCGTTCGGACCGCGGGCCGGGCGATGCCTGGCCGGCCCGCGGCCCGGAGGCGTAAGGACTCCCATGAAGCCGATCACCATCGACGACCTCGAGCTCGACCTCGCGGCGTACGGCGCCCGCAGGGCCGACTCGCGCGCCGCCGCCATCGCGCTCAAGAAGACGCGCCGCATCCACCTCGGCGACGTCGTGACGCTCGTGTTCGAGAACCGCGACACGCTGCGCCACCAGATCCAGGAGATGGTGTTCGTCGAGCAGACCACCGACCTCGCGAAGATCGGCGAGGAGCTCGACGTCTACAACCCCCTCATGCCCTCGCCGAACGAGCTCTCCGCGACGCTGTTCCTCGAGTTCTCCGACATGGCGACGCTGAAGAACGAGCTGCCGCGCCTGGCGGGCATCGAGCACACGTTCTCGCTGACGATCGGCGGCTCGGCCGTGAAGGCCGTCGGCGAGGAGGGCCGCTCGCGCGAGGACTACACCGCGACCGTCCACTACCTGCGCTTCCCGATGACCGACGAGCAGCGCGACGCGTTCCGCGACCCGTCGGTGCCCGCGGAGCTCGTCGTCGACCACCCGAACTACTCGGACAGCACGCCGATCCCCGCCGAGATGCGGCTGTCCCTGCTGGCCGACCTCGCGCTGGACTGAGAGCAGGTCGCGCGCACCCCGGCGTCGAATCCGGAAGTCCTGGACGTCCTGAGGGGGACCCGATGAAGGCGCTGCTCTGCGCGCTGCTCGCCGCCGCTGCCGTACCCGCGTCCGCCGGCGCGGCGGCCTGCCCGCACACCGACCCGCGCGGCGACGTGATGCTGGCCGGCCTCGTCACCGCCGACGCCCCGCACGTCGACCTCATCGGCTACGACGTGACCGTCGGCCGCTCCGAGGTCGTCGCGGTGCTCCGGACGGCCGCCGGCGGCACCGCCAACGCCCGCTGGTCCATCGAGGTCACCTCGCACAAGCGGAGGTACTACTTCACGGCGTACCGCGCGGCCGCGCCGTTCGACGACCCGCGGACGATCCCTGACGAGACGACCTTCGTCGAGTTCGACGCGGACGTCACCGGCACTGCCGACCTCCACGCGACCGGCACCGTCTCCAAGACCGGCGAGGTGCGCATCCGGGTCCCGCTGCGGGACTACGGCAGCAAGGCACCGAAGCGGGGCTCGCTGCGCGACTTCTCCGCGTGGGCGTACCAGCGGGTGCCGCACACCGAGATGCGGGACACCGCGCAGAGCCGCTGCTAGCCCTTCTTGGCGGTACGCCGCTTCGGCGGCTCGGGCACGGCGGCCAGCGCGCGCTGCAGGATCTCCCGCTGCACCCGTGACTTCGCCTCGGGCTTGGCGCGCGCCTGGATCGTGAGCACCGGCGAGTTCGTCGTGTCGCGGAAGCCGGTCACGCCGAGCACCTGCGGCTCGGCGAGCAACAGGTCGCCGAGGACGTGTTCCTCGCTCAACGTCGCCATCGCGGCCGCCACCCGCTCCGCGACGGCCGAGGCGTCCGCGTCCGCGGGCAGCGGCACGACGACGGAGGCGACGTGGTAGCCGCGGGAGGAGTTGGAGACGACGCCGAGGTCGCCGTTGCGGATGTGGTGCAGCACGCCGTCGTCGCCGCGCACCCGCGTCAGCCGCAGCGTCATCGACTCGACGGTGCCGCTGACGGCGCCGACCGTGATGGTGTCGCCGACGCCGTACTGGTCCTCGACGAGCACGAAGAAGCCGGTGATGACGTCGCGGACGAGCTGCTGCGCGCCGAAGCCGACCGCGAGGCCGACGACGCCCGCGCCGGCGAGCAGCGGCCCCAGCTCGAAGCCGAGCGCGCCCACGACCGTGACGAACGCCGTCGCCCACACCATGACGCCGACGACGCTGACGACCGTTCCGGACAGGGTGGCCGTGCGCTGCTCGAGGCGGGCACCGCCGGCGCTGCCGGTCAGCTTGCGGATCGTCCGCGGTACGGCGCGCCGCGCGACGCGCACCGTGATGACGGCGAGCAGCACGACGACGAGGACGCGGATGCCGGCCCGCGCGATGTCGGTCAGCGGGACGTCGAGCACGCACGGGTCGTCACACCCAGGCGGGGGCGCCTGGGTCAGGGACGGGAGCAGGAGGACCGGCCTACTTGGGCTTGGCCGTCGGACCGCGCCACGGGATGCCCACGGTGTGGGTCCAGCAGTTGGGGCCGGGGTTGTACGTCGACAGCCGCTCGTTGCAGACGGGACAGGCGCGAACGCCGCCGTGCGCCTTCGCGATCGGCTTGAGCGTCGCACCAGTCGGTCGGGTGCCCGAGGCCATGCATCCTCCACAGAACGGAACGGCGTTCGGCATGCTAGGGAAACCCTAGGGCATGCGTCAAAGAAAGCCCAGGTCAGCGCCTTCGTCCTACGGGGTCGCGGCCTGCCAGCCCTCGTACTCCGCGCCGTGGCGCGACGCCAGGGACGTCAGCCGCGCCCGCGCGCGCGCCGCGTGCACGGGCGTCAGCACGGCCGTCTCGGCGGCGTGCACGATCCACGTCCAGCCGCCGTCGTGGGTGTCGAGGCGTACGTCGTAGCCGTCCTCGCGCACCGCCGCGGCGAGCGCCTCGGCCGCGGCGGGGTCGTTGACCAGGAGGACGTGGCGCAGCAGCACCGGCGCGGTCAGGTCCACGCCCGACGCCGCGATCGCGTCGATCGCCGCGCCGTCGCCGGCCGCGGCATCGACCGCCGACCCGACCTCCGTCAGCGTGCCGTCGTCGACGAGCGCGACGGGCGGCGGCTCCTTCTTGCGGCGGAAGCCGAGCCTCAGGTGACGTCCCAGGTGTCGGCGCTGTTCAGCAGCGCCATGAGGTCGCCGGACCCCTTGGTCGCCGTCGCCGCGGCGACCTGCCGGTCCATCTCCTCGCCGTACGACGTCCGCTCGACGTCGCGGAAGATCCCGATCGGCGTCGCGCTCGAAGGCCCGTGCGCCAGCCGCGACAGCGCGAACGCAAGACCCGGGTTGTCGGAGTGCTCGTCGTGGACGAGCAGCGCGCCCTCGCCCACGTCGGCGACGTCGACGACCTCGCAGTTGCCGCCCGTACCCATGATCACGCCGCGCTCGCCGTCGGCGCCGAAACGAATGGGCTCGCCGTGCTTCAAGCGGATCTGGAACTCGTCGCGGGTGTCGCGGCCGGTGATGTTGAGGAACGCGTTGTCGTTGAAGATGTTGCAGTTCTGGTAGATCTCGACGAACGACGTACCCCGGTGCTGGTACGCGCGCCGCAGCACCTCGGTGAGATGCGCCTTGTCGACGTCGAGCGAACGCGCGACGAACGTCGCCTCGGCGCCAATCGCCAAAGACACCGGGTTGAACGGGTGGTCCACCGAGCCGAACGGCGTCGACTTCGTGACCTTGCCCAGCTCGGACGTCGGCGAGTACTGGCCCTTGGTCAGGCCGTAGATCTGGTTGTTGAACAACAGGATCTTGAGGTTGACGTTGCGCCGCATCAGGTGGACGAAGTGGTTGCCGCCGATGGACAGCGCGTCGCCGTCGCCGGTGATGACCCACACGTCGAGGTCGGGCCGCGTCACCGCGAGCCCGGTCGCGACCGCCGGCGCGCGGCCGTGGATGGTGTGGAAGCCGTACGTGTTCATGTAGTACGGGAACCGGCTCGAGCAGCCGATGCCGCTGACGAACACCACCTCGTGCGGCGCCCGGTGGAACTCCGGCATCAGCGACTGGACCGCCGCGAGGATCGCGTAGTCGCCGCAGCCGGGACACCAGCGTGGCTCCTGGTCGCTGGTGAAGTCCTTCTTGGTGAGGGCGACCGTGCCCTCGTCCACCGCGGTCATCGCGCCATCTCCGTAATCGCTTCGGCGATCTCGGACGCCGTGAACGGGCGTCCCTGGATCTTGTTGAGCCCCTGCGCGTCGACGAGGTACGTCGCGCGGATCATCGTCCAGAGCTGGCCCAGGTTCATCTCCGGGATCAGCACCTTGTCGTACGCCTTGAGGACGTCCCCCGTGTTGGCGGGGAACGGGTTGAGGTGCTTGAGGTGCGCCTGCGCGACGTCGATGCCCTGCGCGCGGACGCGCCGGCACGCGGCCCGGATGCCGCCCCACGTCGATCCCCAACCGAGGACGAGGATGCGGGCATTCCCCGACGGGTCGTCGACCGCGAGCGGCGGGATGTCCTTGGCGATGCCCGCCACCTTGTCGCGGCGCAGCTCGGACATGAGCTGGTGGTTGGCGGGGTCGTACGAGATGTGGCCGGTGCCGTCCGCCTTCTCGATGCCGCCGATGCGGTGCATGAGCCCCGGCGTGCCCGGCACGGCCCACGGCCGCGCCAGCGTCTCCGGGTCGCGGAGGAACGGCCAGAACTCGTCGCCGTGGTTGGGCCCCTCCGTGAAGCGCACGGTGAGGTCGGGCAGGTCCTCCTGCTTCGGCAGCAGCCACGGCTCGGCGCCGTTGGCGAGGAAGCCGTCGGAGAGCAGGAACACCGGAGTCCGGTACTTCGTCGCGATCCGGCACGCCTCGATCGCGGCGTCGAAGCAGTCGCTGGCGGAGTATGCCGCGACGATCGGGATGGGCGACTCGCCGTGGCGGCCGTACATCGCCTGGAACAGGTCGCTCTGCTCGGTCTTCGTCGGCAGGCCGGTGGAGGGGCCGCCGCGCTGGATGTTGACGATGACGAGCGGCAGCTCGACGGAGACGGCGAGCGAGATCGTCTCCGCCTTGAGCGCGACGCCGGGGCCCGCCGTCGTCGTGACGGCCAGCGCCCCGCCGAACGCGGCACCGAGCGCACTCGCCGCGGCGGCGATCTCGTCCTCGGCCTGGAACGTACGGACGCCGAAGTTCTTGTGCTTGGACAGCTCGTGCAGGATGTCCGACGCCGGCGTGATCGGGTACGAGCCTAGGAACAGCGGGAGCCCGGAGAGGCGCGACGCCGCGACGAGGCCGTACGCCAGGGCGGTGTTGCCGCTGATGTTGCGGTACGTGCCCGGCAACGCCTTCTGCGGGCGGACGACGTACGAGCTCGCGAAGATCTCCGTCGTCTCGCCGAAGTTCCAGCCCGCGCGGAACGCCTTGAGGTTGGCCTCCTTGATGTTCGGCTTGCTCGCGAACTTCGCCGAGATCCACTCCTCGGTGGCGTCCGTCGGGCGGCCGTACATCCACGACATGAGCCCGAGCGCGAACATGTTCTTCGTCCGCTCGGCCTCCTTCTTGCTGATCGGGAGGCCCTCGACCGCCTTCACCGTCATCGACGTGAGGCCGACGCGGTAGACGGTGTACGCCTCCAGGCTGCCGTCGTCGAGCGGGTTGGTCGTGTAGCCGACGCGCTCCATGTTGCGCTCGCTGAACGCGTCCTCGTTGACGATGAGCGTGCCGCCCGGCGGCAGGTCCTTGATGTTGCTGCGCAACGCCGCGGGGTTCATCGCCACGAGGACGTCGGGCGCGTCGCCCGGCATCGTGATGTCCTCGGACGAGAAGTGGATCTGGAACCCGGAGACGCCCGCCAGCGAGCCGGCTGGCGCGCGGATCTCGGCCGGGTAGTCGGGGAGCGTCGCGAGGTCGTTGCCGTAGGCGGCGGTCGCGCTCGTGAAACGGTCACCGGTCAGCTGCATGCCGTCGCCGGAGTCACCCGCGAAGCGGATGACGACGCGGTCGAGCTCGCTGACCGTCTTGGTCATGGACATCGAAAGCCCTTCACGCAGCGGGTGGGCAACGTCCCCATTCTCTCACCCCCCGCTGTGTCCTGACCGGCTGTTTCCTCTCGTTTCCTGCGTTTCTGTCACATCCGGCACCTAGCATCGAGGGATGGACGACCAGCGCGCCGAGCACCCCGCGGACCCCGACGGTCCACCCTTGCCCGCTGCGCCCGAGGCGCGGCGGGGGTGGCGGCGCGCCGCGCGCGCGGCTCACGTACCTCCGCCGGGCTGGCCGTCCCCTCCGTCGAGCACGCCGCCGACCGTGCCCCCGGCGGCACCGCCCGGGTGGCCTCCACCGCCCGCCCCGCCCGTCCCGCCGGCACCCCCGGCGCCCGGCGCCGCCTGGCCTGCCCCCGCGGCGCCGCCCGCGTGGGGGCCGCCGCCCGACCCGTTCGCGCCGCCCGGCGCCGACCCGTACGCCCCGCAGGGCGCGCCGCCGCCGCGGCACAAGCACGGCGTCCGCGTCTGGGGCCTGCTCGCCATCGCGCTCGCCATCCTCATGGCCGACGTCGCGGTCCTCGCCGACCGGCGCGGCGGCAACGCCGTCGCCTCCGGCCTGCCCCTGTCCGTCGCCGTCGAGAAGCAGCTCGCCGAGGAGAAGCCCGCCGCCGCGGCCCGCCGCGCGGCCGAGCGCGACAAGGCGATCGACGCGATGTTCGCCCGCCGCGCGGACGCCGTGCGCAAGCGCGACCTCGCGGCGTTCCTCGCCGACGTGGACCCCACGCAGGACGAGTTCCGCACCCGCCAGCGCGAGGTCTTCACGTCACTGAGGAGGCTCGACTTCGACCACTGGTCGTACGAGCGCAAGACCGACTCGTACTCCCCCGGCAGCATCGACTTCGAGCGCTACGGCAGCATCGACGACCTGTGGCTGCCGGTGCTGATCCTGCGCTACCGGCTCAAGGGGTTCGACGAGGGGCAGGTCGGCCGCCGCATCGTCTACACCGTCGTCGAGCGCGACGACCGCTGGTACATCGCCGGCGACGACGACCTCGAGGACATCACGTCGTCCGGCACGTCGGTCCGCGTCGACCCCTGGGAGAACGGCCCCATCGTCGTCAGCCGCGGCCCGCACAGCCTCGTCATCGGCCACCCCGACGACCGCAAGGCCATCGGCTCGATCCGGCGCGAGGTCGAGGAGGCGGTGGCGCACGTCACGCGCTACGTCGGCCGCAAGAAGTGGTCGCGCAAGGTCGTCGTCGTGCTCCCCACCGACGACGAGGAGCTCGACGCGATCCTCGAGAACCCCACGACCTACTACGACTTCGCCGCCGTCGCGCGACCGCTCGCGACCATGCCGCGCGGTGACGGCAATCGCGAGTTCGCGGGCAGCCGGGTCGTCATCAACCCCGACGGCTTCGACGCCAAGAGCGACTTCACCACGCACCTGATCCGCCACGAGATCACCCACGTGGCGATGTTCGACAGGGTCGGGCCCCTCACGCCCAAGTGGCTGGTCGAGGGCGTCGCGGAGTACGTCGGCAACGCCGGCTCCCGCTATCCCGCCGAGGTGCTCGCCGCCGAGCTGACCGAGTCCGTCGCGAAGAGCGGCGTACCCGAGACCCTGCCGACCGACAGCGACTTCGGCCTCATCAACGACGCCGGCATCGGCTACAACAGCGCCTGGCTGCTCTGCCGCTACATCGCCTCGCGCTACGGCGTCGCCAAGCTGCTGAGGTTCCACGACGCGATGGGCACGCTGACCGGCCTCGACAAGCCGGGCGAGAAGCTGCCGCGCGCCCTGCGCGGCGTCCTCGGCACCAACGAGACCACCCTGCTCGCCGGCTGGCGGCAGTACGTCCGCGCCGCCGTCGCCGACCTGTCCAAGCTGTTCCTGAAGCCGGGGGCGCCGTTCAAGGAGGCCGACCGCGGTCGCCTCACGGTCAGCGACCTCGCCGAGCAGAAGGGCCTCACCAAGGCCAGGCTCACCGCCGCCCGCGTCGAACGCACGTCCGTCGCGCTCTGGTACGACGGCCCGTCCAAGGCCCCGCGCCGGCGGCTGCTCGGCACGCTGATCGTCTCGACCGACGAGGCGGGCGCGGCGGCGGTCGAGCGGATGATGACGGATCGCCTGCGGCCGTTCGACTCCGTCGGGCAGCCGATCCCGCACGGCCGGATCTTCTACGTCGGCACCGAGATCGGCGGCCAGCACTACAACGAGACCATCGCCGTCCTGCGAGCAGGCACGCTCGTCATGGAGGTGCGCGTCGCCGTGCCTGGGACGGGCGACTCCAGCGCCGACACCCGCCGCTTCGCGGCGGCGCAGTACGCCCTCGTCGACTGACCCCGCCCGCGCCGCCCGGCCGAGCGCGCGCCCGTCGCTCCCGTTCTTTGATGATCACCACGCTCGAGACCGGCGTACGAGCTCCAGGGAACGAGCGGTGCCGCGACCTGACACCATCGACGGCGTGACGTACCTGGACTCCGCGTCCACCGTGCCGCTGCACCCCGCGGCGCGGGAGGTGCTGCTGGCCGCGTACGACGAGGGCTGGGCCGACCCCGCCCGCCTCTACGGCGCCGGCCGGCGCGCGCGGCTGCTGCTCGACGACGCGCGGGCGCGGGTCGCGGCGGCGTTCGGCGTGCGCCCCGACGAGCTCCGCTTCACCCCGAGCGGCACCGCCGCGATCCAGGCCGCGCTCGGGGGCACCCTGGCAGCCCGCGCGCGGGTCGGCGCGCACCTCGTCACGAGCGCCGTCGAGCACTCGGCGGTGCGCTCGTTCGCCGAACGCCGCGACGCCACCGTCGTCGGTGTCTCGCGCACCGGGCGCGTGGACACGGCCGAGTTCGCGGGCGCGCTGCGCGACGACACCGCCGTCGCCTCGCTGCAGTACGCCAACCACGAGGTCGGCACCGTCCAGCCGCTCGCCGAGGTCGCGGCGGCCTGCGCCGAACGCGGCGTACCGCTGCACACCGACGCCGCCGCCGCGGCGGGCCATGTCGCCGTCGATGCGCCCGCGCTGCTCACAGCCTCGGCGCACAAGTGGGGCGGCCCGCCCGGAGTCGGGGTGCTCGTCGTGCGCAAGGGCACGCGCTGGCGCGCGACCGAGCAGGAGGGGTTCGCGAACGTCCCCGCCACCGTCGCCGCCGCCGCCGCGCTGGAGGCCGTCGTCGCCGAGCGCGACACCGAGGTGAGGCGGCTCTTCGCGCTCACCGAACGCATCCGCGCCGAGGTCGCGCGCCGCATCGACGACGTCGAGGTCGTCGGCGAGCCGGCCGAGCGGCTGCCGCACGTGGTGACGTTCTCCTGCCTCTACGTCGACGGCGAGACGCTGGTCACGGAGCTCGACCGGCGCGGCTTCGCCGTCAACAGCGGCTCGTCCTGCGGCACCGAGTCGGGCCTGCCGAGCCACGTCCTGGAGGCGATGGGCGTGCTGACCCACGGCAACGTCCGCGTCTCGCTCGGCCGCGACACCACCGACGGCGACGTCACGCGCTTCCTCGACGCGGTCACCGAGGTCGTCGCCGAGGTACGGAGCCGGCTGTGACCGCCGACGTCACCGTGGACACCCTCGGCCGCCGCTGCCCGATCCCCGTCATCGAGCTGGCGAAGCACATCGACGACGTCGAGGTCGGCGGCGTCGTGGCGGTGCTCTCCGACGACGAGGCTGCCCGCATCGACATCCCCGTGTGGTGCCGGATGAAGGGTCACGAGTACGCCGGCGCCGAGCCCGAGGGCACCGGCACCCGCCACCTCGTCCGTCGCCTGCGCTAGCCGGGCAGGTGCGCCTTGACCTCGGCGGCCGCGGCGTCGCCGTAGGTCCCCGCGAAGCGCGTCAGGAACGCCTCCGGCACGACGGTGTACTCCTGCGTGCCGACGGTCTCGAGGACGTACGTCGCGAGCAGCGTCCCCACCTGCGCCGAGCGCTCCAGGCCGAGCCCCCACGACTGGCCCGACAGGAAGCCCGCGCGGAACGCGTCGCCGACACCGGTCGGGTCGGCCTTGCGCTCCTCGGGCACGACCGGCACCTCGACGTCGGCCTCGCCGCGCCGCTGCACGACGCAGCCCTTGGCGCCGTGCGTCGTGATGCGGGTCTCGACGTGGTCGAGGACCTCGTCGGCGGACCAGCCGGTCTTGTTCTCGATGAGGGCGGCCTCGTAGTCGTTCGTGATGAGGAACCGCGCGCCGTCGACGAGCGTGCGGATCTGCTCGCCCTCCAGCGACGAGAGCTGCTGGCTCGGGTCGGCCACGAACGCGATCCCCAGCGCCCGCGCCTCCTCCGTGTGGCGGAGCATCGCCTGCGGGTCGTTCGGGGAGACGACGACGAGGTCGAGCCCGCCGTGCCGTTCGGCGATGGGGCCGAGCTCGATGTCGCGCGACTCGCTCATCGCGCCCGGGTAGAACGTCGCGATCTGGCACTGCTCCTGGTCGGTCGTGCAGAAGAACCGCGCGGTGTGCCTGAGCTCGCTGACGTGCACCGAGGACGTGTCGACGCCGTGGCGGGAGAGCCAGGCCTCGTAGTCGGTCCAGTCGCTGCCGACGGCGCCGACGAGCAGCGGCGCCTCGCCGAGCTGCGCCATGCCGAACGCGATGTTCGCCGCGACGCCGCCGCGGCGGCGGTCGAGCTCGTCCGCGAGGAACGACAGCGACAGCCTGTGCAGCTGGTCGGGGAGCAGCTGGTCGGCGAAGCGGCCCTGGAAGGTCATGAGGTAGTCGGTCGCGATGGACCCGGTGACGGCGATGCGCATCGGGCGAGCGTACCGGCGTGCGAGGGTGGTTCGTGACCGAGGCCCCCCGCGACGCCTGGGCGGCGCCGCCGCTCGCGGACGAACGCGCCTCCCGCGCGGGCTGCGCGCTGGCGCTGGTGGGACTGTTCCTGCTCGGGTTCGTGGCGGTCGGCGCGGTGCTCCTGCTGCGCGCGCCGGACGGCGGCTCCTCGCTCGGCGACGACATCCGGCCGCCCGCGGGCTACGTCCGCCTCGACGACGCCGAGTCCGGCGGCGGCACGCTGTCGGAGGCGCGGACGGCGGACGTGCTGCGGACCGGTGACGACGTACCTGGGTTCGAGGACGCGGAGCTGCGCGCGTGGGGCCGCCGGCCCGGCGAGCCGGTCCGCGCCGTCGTCGTGCTCGCGGTACAGCTGGGGTCACCCGCCGACGCGGTGGCGCTGCGCGTGGCCTATGTCGACGCCGTGCTCGACCGCGGCGCGACGCCGTTCGCACCGCCGCAGGGGCTCGACGCGGGCGCGTTCTTCGAACCGCCGGACTCGGCGGGCAGGCACGCGCAGCGCGTGGCGTTCGCCCGCGGGTCGCGGATGTTCGTCGTCTCCGTGGTCACGCCGGAACGCGACCCCGACACCGCCGAGGTCGTACGTCTCGCGCTCGACCAGGCCGCCGCCGTCGAGACCGACTAGACCCGCTCGACCAGCATCGCCGCGCCCTGGCCGACGCCCACGCACATCGTGGACAGCCCCCGCCGCGCCCCCTCTCGTTCCATCCGCCCCAGCAACGTCACCGTCAGCCGCGCCCCCGAGCAGCCCAGCGGGTGGCCGAGCGCGATCGCGCCGCCGTCGGCGTTGACGATTCCCTCCTCGATGCCGAGCCGCCGCAGGCAGGCCAGCACCTGCACGGCGAACGCTTCGTTCAGCTCGACCGCGTCCAGGTCGGCCACCGACCAGCCCGCGCGGGACAGCGCCTTCTCCGTCGCCGGCACGGGCCCGATGCCCATGAGGTGCGCCTCGACGCCGGCCGCCGCGCTGGTGACGACCCGCGCGCGCGGCGTCAGGCCGTACCGCTCCACCGCCGCCTCGCTCACGACGAGCAGCGCCGCCGCGCCGTCGGACAGTGGCGACGACGACCCCGCCGTCACCACCCCGTCGGGCCGGAACACCGGCTTCAACGACGCCAGCTTCTCCAGCGAGGAGCCAGGCCGCGGCCCCTCGTCGGTCTCGACCCCGTCGACCGCGACGATCTCGGCGTCGAACCGCCCCGCCTTCTGCGCATCGACGGCCCTGTCGTGCGAACGCAGCGCCCATCGGTCGGAGTCCTCGCGCGTGATGCCGTCGAGCGCCGCGACCTCCTCGGCGGTCTCGCCCATCGGCAGCGTGCGCTTGGGCACTGCCGCCTGCCGCGGGTTGACGAACCGCCAGCCCAGCGACGTGTCGAACACCTCCGGCGCCTTGGCCCACGGGGTGCCCGGCTTCGCCATGACGTACGGCGCCCGCGTCATCGACTCGACACCGCCCGCGACGACGACGTCGGCCTCGCCCGCCTTGACCTGCGCGGCGGCCGCGCCGATGGCCGTCAGACCGCTGGCGCAGAGGCGGTTGACGGTGTAGCCGGGGACGCTGTCCGGCAGCCCTGCCAGCAGCAACGCCATGCGCGCGACGTTGCGGTTGTCCTCGCCGGCCTGGTTGGCCGCACCCAGGACGACCTCGTCGACGGCCGCCGGGTCGAGCCCGGCACGGCGTACCGCCTCGCCGACCACGAGGGCCGCGAGGTCGTCCGGGCGGACGCCCGCGAGCTGCCCGCCGTACTTGCCCATCGGGGTGCGGACACCGCCGACCAGGAACGCTTCTGCCATGCCGCCAGGCTAGCGCCGCCCTGCGACAGGAACCGTCACGGGTCCACGGAGAACGCCGTCTGCACGCCCTCCTGCGCGGCCTCGGCCGAGGGGTCGTCGGGTACCGCGACGCCGTTGCCGGCCTCGTCGTCGGGCATCTCGGTGCGCTCCGGGGTCTGCTCAGTCATGCCGCGCTCGTACCCGTCCGCGGGCGGTGGAACCGAATCCGTCACACCCCCGTCCCATGATCGTCACACTGCTCCTCGGAGAGGGTTCGCCATGGAACGCTCGGTGCTCGTACGCCGCACGGCGCCCGTCGCGGTCTTCGCCGCGGTGCTCGGCGGTCTTCTCGCCCTCGCCGCGGGCCGCGACGGTGGCGCCGGCAGCGGCGAGCCGCGCCGCCTGCCGCTGTCCATGGGCTTCCGCGCCGAGGGCGGCGGTGCCGCCCCGCGCGACGCCGCGACGGGCAGCTCGATGCCCGCGATGTACTCCGGGGAGATCGTCATCCCCGAACGCCTCCTCGCCGGCGTCCCCACCGAGGGGCCCGTCCGTACGGTCACCAAGGGCGACACCGGCACCGAGCGGATCGCCGCGCTGGCCCAGGCGCTCGGCGTGACGGGTGAGGTGCAGAGCGACGCCGACGGGTGGTTCGTCGGCACGGGCGACAAAGTGCTTCGCGTCATGCGCCACCCAGGCTCCCCCTGGTACCTCGGCGCCGACAAGGTCTCCGTCGGCAGGGCGGGCGGCGCACCGGTCGACGGCACGTTCACCCTGGAGGCCACGTCCGAGCCGAAGCCACCAGCGCCCAGCACCCCGAGTGCTGACCCCGACGAGCCCGTCTCCAGCGACGACACCCCGGAGTGCAAGCCGACACCCGACGGCACCGACATCTGCGTGATCGACCCGGCGCCGGCCGACTGCCCGCCGCCGCCCGACGGCGCCGAGCCTGCCTGCGAGGTCCCCGCGCCGCGACCCGCCCCGAGCCCGCCGCCGCAGCCGAGCGACGCCGACGCGCGCGCGGTGGCGCAGCGGGTGTTCGACGCGGTGGGCGTGACCGGCGCGGTGACGTTCAACGACGCGTGGCTCGGCAAGGAGGTCGTCGTCGCGCCCGAGGTCGCGGGGCTGCCGACGCTCGGCTTCGAGACCCGCGTCACGGTCGACGTCGAGGGCGCGATCCTCTACGCCGCCGGGTACCTCGGCGGCACGGAGCCCGACGCGCTCTATCCGCTCCTGGCGCCGCGCGACGCGGCGTACCGCGTCTGGGGACACGTCAGCACGCCGGCCATCGGAGTCATCTGCCCGGAGGACGAGCCCTGCCCCAAGCCTGAGCAGCCGCAGCCGCGCGAGGCCACGACCCTGCGCCTCGGGCTGATGCTCAACGGGTCGTACGACGGGAAGCAGGCGTTCCTCACGCCGGCCTGGCTGCTGACGTTCGAGGGCAGCACCTGGCCAGAGCCCCTGCTCGCGCTGCCCGACCGCTACCTCGAGCAGCCGCCGGCCGTGGACCAGCCGCTCGTCACCGACCCCGGCGGCGAGGTGCCGCCCGACGGCGGCGCGGGCTCGACCGGCGACGTCGGGACGGGCGGGACCTCCGGCGGCCTGCGCCCCGGCACGGCTCCCGTCGAGCCGGGCAGCACGGGCGCGCCCGAGTAGCTCCGGGGGAACGACGAAGGGGCGGCCCCGCGCGTACGCGGGTGCCGCCCCTTCGGACGTACGACGTCTAGTGGAACGACTCGCCGCAGGCGCAGGAGCCCTTGGCGTTGGGGTTGTCGATCGTGAAGCCCTGCTTCTCGATCGTGTCGACGAAGTCGATGCTGGCGCCGCCGAGGTACGGCGTGCTCATCCGGTCCACGACGACCTTGACGCCGCCGAAGTCGTGGAACGAGTCGCCGTCGAGCGTGCGGTCGTCGAAGAAGAGCTGGTAGCGCAGGCCCGAGCAGCCGCCGGGCTGCACGGCGATGCGCAGCGCGAGGTCGTCGCGGCCCTCCTGCTCGAGCAGGGACTTGACCTTGGCCGCGGCGGTGTCCGTGAGGACGACGCTCGACTGGGCGGTCTGGGTCTCGGTCATGGGGCTCCTGTTCGGTACGGCTGCGTGTGTGCGGTGCCAACCATCGGAGGCGGCGCCGGATTCCATGGTCCCACAGAGCAGCCCGCCCGGCCCCGTGACCTGCGCAACCCGGTTGCGCCTCGTACGGGGAAAAAGCGCAGAACGCACCCCGAAAGCTGGCCGCCCCGACTCTTTCGTGATCTTGGCAACGTTCGTGCTGCTCGGGCGACACGAACGTTGCCAAGATCACGTAAAGCCACCCGGACGACCGCTAGCGCGACCACTCCGACGCGACCCGTCCGCCCAGCTCGGTCAGCCACTCGGCGGGCGCGGCCAGCGCCTCCGCGACCGACCCGGCGAGGTCGGCGACGGCGTACGTCGCGTCGATCCCCGCCGCACCCGCCTCGCGCCGCCCGACCTCGACCTGCCCGGCGAGCACGAGGCACGGCACGCCGTTCGCCTGCGCCAGCTTCGCCACGGCCACCGGCGCCTTCCCGCGCAGCGACTGCCAGTCGAACGTCCCCTCCCCCGTCACCACCACGTCCGCCAGCGCCACGCGCTTGGACAGGCCGAGCAGACCGAGGACGTACGCCGCTCCGGGGCTCGCCGACGCCCCGCCGAACGCCATCAGCCCCGCCCCCAGCCCGCCGCCGGCCCCGGCGTGCGGGCGCGCGGAGACGCCCTCCGCCCCGGGTACGTCGCGCTCGACGACGGCGGCGTACCGCGCCAAAGCCGCGTCCAGCGCCTCCACCTCGGCCGCCGACGCGCCCTTCTGCGCCGCGAAGCCCCGCGCCGCGCCGTCGGGCCCGCAGAGCACGTTGTCGACGTCGGCCGCCACCACGACTTCGACGGACGGGAGACGCGGGTCCATGTCCGACAGGTCCACCCGGTCGAGCCCCGCCAGGGACGCGCCGCCGGGCGCCACGGGGTGCCCCGACCCGTCGAGCAGCCACGCGCCGAGCGCCGCGGCCATCCCGGCCCCGCCGTCGGTCGTGGCGGTACCGCCGACGCCGACGACGACGCGGCGTACGCCCTCCCCCAGCGCCGCGCAGACCAGCTCGCCGACCCCCGCGGTCGTCGCGCACAAGGGATCGACGCCGAGGTGCCGCCCGCAGGCCAGCGCGCTCTCGATCACGGCAGTGCCGTCGGGCAGCAGCAGCCAGGACGCGTCGACCCGCCGGCAGAACGCGTCCTCCACGGCCGCCGTACGCAGCTCGCCGAGCGACGCCAGCGCGTCGAGAGTCCCCGGGCCGCCGTCCGCCACCGGCACCACGGTCACGACGTCGGAGGGGCGCCGCGCTCGCCAGCCCGCCGCGATCGCCTCGCCCGCCTCGCGGGCGCCGAGGGTCCCGGCGAACGCGTTCGGCGCGACGAGGACCCGCATGCGCCGCAGTCTGCTCCCGCACGCACACGAAGCGGAAGCCTCAACCACCCGGCCGCGTTGTACGGAGCGTGGGAGACTCAACGATCGTGACGACCGCTCCGGCGCCGACGCCGACGCCCGTGGCACTGCTGCTGCTCGGCCGCCAGGCCCAGGCCGACTCCGAGCGCGGCACCGTCTGCCCCGGCGACCTGCCCGCCGCCAGCGACCCCGGCCTGGTCGAGCGCGCGCGCGTCGCGAAGGCCAAGCTCGGCGACCGGCTGTTCGTGCTCGGGCACCACTACCAGCGCGACGAGGTCATCCAGTTCGCCGACGTGACCGGGGACTCGTTCAAGCTGGCGCAGGAGGCGGCGGCGCGGCCCGATGCGGAGTACGTCGTGTTCTGCGGCGTGCACTTCATGGCCGAGTCCGCCGACATCCTCACCGGCGAGCGGCAGCGCGTCGTCCTCCCCGACCTCGCCGCCGGCTGCTCGATGGCCGACATGGCCGCGATCGACCAGGTCGAGGACTGCTGGGACGCGCTGACCGACGCGGGTGTCGCGGGCGACGTCGTGCCGCTCACGTACATGAACTCCTCCGCCGACATCAAGGCGTTCACCGGCCGCCACGGCGGCGCGGTCTGCACGTCCTCGAACGCGAAGCGCGCGATGGAGTGGGCGTTCGAGCAGGGCTCGAAGATCCTCTTCCTCCCCGACCAGCACCTCGGCCGCAACACCGCCGTCCGCGAGCTCGGCCTGACGCTCGAGGACTGCGCCCTCTGGAACCCCCGCCGCGAGAACGGCGGCCTCACCGACGACCAGCTCCGCGCCGCCAAGGTGATCCTCTGGCAGGGGCACTGCTCGGTGCACGGGCGGTTCACCGCGGAGAACGTCGCCGAGGTCCGCGAGCGCGTACCCGGCGTCACGGTCCTGGTGCACCCCGAGTGCCGGTACGAGGTCGTCCAGGCCGCCGACCTGGTGGGGTCGACCGAGTACATCATCAAGACCGTGCGGGAGGCGCCGAGCGGGACGGCGTTCGCGATCGGCACCGAGCTCAACCTCGTCAACCGCCTCGCCCACGAGCACCCGGACAAGCCGGTCTCGTACCTCGACAAGACCGTCTGCTTCTGCTCGACCATGAACCGCATCGACCTCCCGCACCTCGTGTGGGCGCTGGAGAGCCTGGTCGACGGCAACGTCGTCAACGAGATCGTGGTCGACCCCGAGACGCGCAGGTACGCGCGCGTCGCGCTCGACCGGATGCTCGCCCTCCCGGGACCGGCGCCGACGGGTGACTGACACCAAGCAGGGCGGCAAGGGCAGGCCGACGCCGAAGCGCTCGGAGAAGGTCGCGGCCCGCAAGAAGCCGCTGGTCGCGCCGAAGGGGCCGAGGGGCAGGGCCGCCGCCGCGAGCAGCCGCGCCGAGCGCGCGGAGCTGCGCCGCACCATGCGCGAGGCCATGCGCAGCGGCGAGGAGAAGTACTACCCGCCGATCGCCGCCGGCCCCGAACGCGCCGTGGTCCGCGACGCGGTCGACGCGCGGCGCTCGCTCGGCTGGATCGCGATCTCCGGCTGGCTCGTCGGCATGGGGCTGACGCTGACCCCGGTGAAGGCGTTGCAGATGGCGGGGTCGCTGGTGTTCCCGCTCGTCGTCGTCGTGCTGGTCCTCGACTCGGTGCTCGCCGCGAAGGCCGTCGGCCGCGCGCTCGACAAGCACTTCCCGAACGGCACCGAGGCCAAGCGCAAGTCGCTGACCTGGTACGGCATCGCGCGTAACACGCAGTTCCGCCGCCAGCGCCTCCCTCGGCCCCGCGTCGAGCGCGGGGCCGAGGTCTAGCGGCCTCTTACGACGGGCAGCTGCCCGAGTAGAACGTCCTCGCCTCGTCGAAGACGCCCCTGCACGTGACCGTGCCGGTGGCGCCGCCGTACGCGTTGACGGGGCCGCCGTGGAGCTGCGTACCGCGCCAGACGTTCGCGGTGTTGTCCGGGTACATGACGACGGTCGACGCCGACCCCTCGAGCACGCCGCCGTCGATCTCGAACCACTCCGCGATGTCCTCGCCCGAGTGCGACTCGAGCGCGATGGAGCCGACGAGGTGCGTGCGGACGAGCGTGCCGAAGCCGTTGTACGACTTGACGCCCCAGTTGACCCCGCCGTTGTACGCGGCGAACTTCGAGTCGGTCAGCGTCACAGAGCTGTACGTCATGTAGATGCTGGCGTCGCCGAACGTCTCGACGCCGTAGTTGTACTGCGCGCCCCCGTTGGCGATCGCGGTCGTCCGCTCCGCCGTGAGGAAGCCGGTGTTGTAGACGCCGTGGTTGGTCACGCCGCCGTTGGCGACGCTGATGTCGACGTCGCGCAGGGTCAGGTTCGCGCCGGTGTGGCGGACGCCGTACGCCCTGCCGCTGCCCGACGACTGCGGCATGTTGTACGCCACGTCGACCTTCACGTCGGACACCTCCGCCGCGCCGGACGCGTCGTTGAAGGCGAGGCCGCCGACGTACGGCGCCGCGGTCGCGCTGGTGGCGTACGTCTTCACGGTCAGCTGGCGCAGCGCGGAGTCCTTCGCCAGCTGCACGGTCGCGGCGTCGGCCGACGCCCCGCCACCGCCAGTGAGGACCGTACGGTCGGGGCCCGCGCCGACGACGTCGACGAACGGCTTCATCGTGAGCCTGCTCGTGCCGAACGCGTACGCGCCGGGCTCGACGAGCACGACGTAGCGCTTGTCGGCCGTGGCGGTGAGGGCGTTGATCTTCGACTGGAGGCGGCTCGCGTTGGCGGCGGCGCTGCCCGCGTCACTGCGCACGACGACGTACTGCGCGAACGGCGTCGCGTCCTTCGGGATGACGCTCGTGGGGAACTGGCCGGCGCTGTTGGTGCCAATGAGCTTCCCGGCCTTCGACGCCGTCGAGCTGGCGCCGACGGCGTGCAGGCCGTCGACGCGGTCGGCGTTCGTCGGCGTGGGGATGATGCCCGGCGGCAGCTTGCCGTCGGAGCCGGTCGCGATGAGCTTCCCCGCCTTGGACGCGGTGGTCGTCGCGGGCGCGGCGTGGATGTTGTCGACCTTGTCGGCGTTGCGGGCGAAGTCGACGACGGTCGCGGCGACGGCGGTGCCGCCTCCGGTCACCGCCGCCGTGGTCATGGCCACGAGGATCGTGGTGAGGTTGCGGCGGACGAAGCTCTCGGACATGCGGGCCTTCCGACGAAACGTACGGGAGGCTTCACTCAACGTAACCGACCGGCCGCCCCGCCATAGTCCCCGCGGGTGGTCCGGGCTAGCCGGGACGGTCTAGCCCCCGTGCTCGGCGCCCGCCGCCGGCCGTTCCGTGAAGATCACGACGCGTGAGACCGGCGCGCGGGCTCCACGGAACGAGCGCGCTAAGCGGGCTCGAGGGACATCGGGCCGTAGACCTCGCGGTCGCCCTCCATCAGCGTCACCGCCGTCGTGCCCGCGTCGAGCAGCTCACGCCAGGCCTCGCCGAGCCAGCCCTCGGCGTCCGCCTGCGAGGGGAACTCCGCGCTCGCGCCGCCGGTGTCGTACGTCCATCGCCACATGCGGACGAGGCTAGCGGGGAAGCCCCTGCGACGCGGCCTGGGCGGCGACGAACACCGCGGCCGTACGACCACCCCTGGTGCACCTCACCTGCCCGTCCGCCGAGTGTGTGACCGGGTACGTCCCGCGTCACCGCGGGAAGCCGTCGACGACTCGTACCCAGCCGTTCGGTCGGTCGGGGTGACACGGCGCGATCTCGTGATCCGGAACCGGTTGCTCCCCCGGACGCTGCAGGTGCATCTCGAAACGGAACGTCTCGCCGCTCTCCTTCCGGACGCGGCCCCCCGCGTCGCGGTACTCGATCTCGTACCCCTCCATCCAACGCGCGCCCGCCCGATCGGAGCGGACGTAGAACACAAGCTGCGCGACGTCACCGGCAGCGAAATGCAGCCCCTCGACCGGGTAGCTGGGCCCGAAGCCCGCGACCGGCCACGTGCGCCAGCACGTGACGAGCGGATAGCCGCTGTACATGCGATGGCCACTCGGGCTGATGCCACGCCCGTGGAAGATGGCGCGTACGGCGAGGACGTCGAGCTCACGATCCTGCTTCTCGGGCCGTACGGCGACGAGCGTGAACGGCGCGGTGGCCTCGATGCGTGACAGGCCGACGATGCCGACGACTCCGACCTCCGCGTCGAAACCCGCCAGTCCTGGCTCCGACCCCGCGCGGAACGGCGATGGCCCGTCCCGCGATGTCCGCGCGCGCACGACCAGGACCGCTACGACACCGACGAGCAGAGTCAGGGCCACCGCGAACGCGACCCACGTCCGAGCCGTCCGCGACCCGGGTCCGGCCCTGACGGGTCCTTCGGTCAGTGGTGCCTGGTCAGTCACACTTGTCCGGCATACGTCCGCACACCGTGCGACCGGGATAGCCTTCGTCGGGCGGTGGCCGGGTGGTTCCACTCACTCCGATGGCCTCTTCGATGTCGTGCAGGTTGACGTCCGACGCGTGCGTACGGATCTCCGGCGCCGCGTTCTCGGTGCACCTTGCCGCTCCACCGCCGGTCTGGGTCGAGTCGTAGTCGAGCATACCGTCGGGCACGTAGACATAGTGGTACTGGTAGTTGAAGTCGGTGACGTTCCACGCTCGCACGTGGCCCTTGGTCGAGTTCGTCTGGGAGGTCACCGTCGTGTTGGCGTAGAGGACCTTCTCACTGCCGGCGGCCCAGTTCTCAGTCGGCCCCAAGGTGAGCGAGTAGTGCAGCTGCCTCGTCTCACCCTTCGCATGTCCCATGTGGCCGTCGAGGTCCGTCCAGCAGTCGCGGACGCGGTTGAGATTGTCGTGACCGATCGGCCAGTCCTCGGAGACGGTCCCGTGAGCCGTACCCGGCCGGTACGTGGTCTCCAGCTGGCAGTCCCACTCGCTGCTCGGAAACTGCTGGAAGCAGGCCCCGCTGCGCGTACGAACCATCTCCGTGACGAGGTACGCGCGGCGGTTGACCCCGCCGCCACGCGGTGAGAAGCCGAGCGTGACCGTGTTCTCGCGTTCGAACCCCACGCTTCCGTCAGCGTCCATGAACCCGCCCGCGCCGACCTCGATCGCGAAGTTCGACTTGGTGACGTGCGTGCTGCGGTACCGCAGCGTCGCCGTGACGTCCGCGCCGGCTCCGTGGTTCTCGGCGATGGGGATACGGGTGTTCCGAGACCATTCCGGATAGTCGACGAGATGGCACGGCACCGGAGTTCCGGGACCGAAGTGAGGGCAGTCCGGGTCGTCCTCGATCGAGTCGGCCTGGTTCAGGATCCGGGCGACATCGGCCTCCGCGACCTTGACGAAGGCGGTACGGCCGGGGCGGAGCGTGAACGTCATGCCACTGATCCCGGAGACGTCGGTCAACGCACCGTGCGCGTCCCTGGCGACAGCCGCGCCGATGTACGCCGCGTTGATCCCGGAGCTGCCCGGCTTCTTGTCGAACACCCGGATCATCAAGTTCACCGGCTCCCCTGCGGCAAGCCGTTCGATCACGACCGGGTCGTCCGCGGGGAGCGGCACGCTGACCTCACCCAGCCGGTTCCCCGTGCTGACACGCGGCGACGTGTAGGTCCGGCCGAAGACCGACACCATCGTGATCGGTCTGGCGACCGCCGACCCGTCCTCGGTGACGACCCGGAACGACAGCGCGAAGGGCGCCGCCGTGGCGCTCGTCGGAGCCGGTACGACCGTGGACAGGACGAGCACAGCGGCCAGCGCGCCGTACCGGAGCGATCGGGACATGGTGGTCCTTCGTAGGGGTGGGCGGAGCAAAGGCGCTCGCTGTCCATGTCCGGATCGTGCGGAACAAGGGGGGTTCGCCCGACCTCTCCTTTGACGAGGCGCGCGAGCGCGTGGTCTGCTGCGCGCTACAACTCCACATCGCGACGTCCGCGGGGAAAGCCGGTCCAAGTCCGGCGCTGACCCGCAACCGTAGGCCCGGTACGCCGGGCGAGCCGGAACGCCCGGGGACTCGCACACATGGCTCCACTGACAACCGTCGTGGAATGCGGGGCAGGAGCCCGGGTCTACACACCCGATACCGCCCCCTCTCGCGTTCGCGCGCAGGGGGCGTCGTCGTCTCCCGGGTCGTGCTCCACTCGACCGAAAGGGACTCCGGGTGCGGCTCCTCCGCAGCACGTTCACGGCCGGGCTGGCGCTCTCCGGCGCCCTCGCGCTCCCCGGTGCCGCGAGCGCCGGCACGATCACGATCGACCAGGCCGCCGCCGAGTACGGCGCGGGGTACCTCGGTCGCCTCATCGACCCCACCGGCTACGTCGCGGCGCTCTCCGGCCCCGACTACGTCAACACCGCGAACGCCGTCCTCGCGCTAGTCGCCGCGGGTGTCGGCGAGGAGCAGGCGGCGGAGGCGACGGCGTACCTGCTGTCGCACGTCGACGAGGCCGTGATCGACGAGAACGGCGACGACAAGCCCGGCGCGCTCGCCGTCCTGATCATGGTGGCGCACGCCCGCGGCGAGGACGCCTCGGCGCTCGTCACGCGGCTGCTCGCCACGAAGCAGACGACCGGCGCCGACGCGGGGCTGTTCGGCGAGCAGTACTCGGCGTACGACGGCACGTACCGCCAGGCCCTCTCCCTCCTCGCGCTCGCGGCGGTCGGCCAGACCGACGCCGACGCGGTCGCCTGGCTGAAGGGCGAGCAGTGCGCCGACGGCGGCTGGATGGGCAACAACCCCGACCCGTCCGCGGCGTGCCCGGCGTTCGACTTCAACTCCTTCATCGGCGAGGACGCGAACGGCACCGCGCTCGCCGCGCAGGCCCTCGCCGCGCTCGGCGAGACCCCGGCGCACGACCCGCTGGACTTCCTCCGCGACGCGCAGAACGACGACGGCGGCTTCGGCTTCGTCCCCGGCTTCGACAGCGACGCCAACTCGACGGCCCTCGCTGTCCAGGCGCTGATCGCGCTGGGCGAGGACCTCGGCGACTGGGCGGGGGCGGACGGCACGCCGACGGCGTACCTCCGCTCGCTCCAGCTCGGCAACCCGCCGGCCAAGACCGCGGGCGCGTTCGCGTTCCAGCCGGGCACCGGCGGAGCGCTGACGGCCAACGTCTTCGCCACCGTCCAGGTCGTGCCCGCGCTGGCCGGGGTGCCGTACCCGATCCCGCCGAACGAGCTCTCGGACGACCTCCCGCTGCTCCCCGCGCAGGTGCCCGCGACGCCCACGCCGTCGCCGACGTTCGTGCCGGAGCCGTCGCAAGTGCCGACGCCCGTCGCGTCGCCGACGCGGATCGTGGACCCCGCGCCCGTGCCCACGCTGGTCGCGACCGGCGGCCTCGGCGAGAAGCCGTGGGACGCCACGGGCCAGGTCGTGTTCGGGCTCGGCCTGATCGGCTACGGCGTCCTCGCGCTCGGCGGCGCGAAGCTGCTGGCGCGGAAGCAGGGCTGATGCGGACGCGGGCGGCGGTCCTGGTGGCGTTCGTCGCCGCCTGCTCCGCCATGCCCGCGACCGCGGCGTACGCCGCGGAGTGCGTCAAGGTCGTCGTCGACTACGGCACCCTCGCCGGCGCGCCCGCGGGCCCCAACACCCGCTGCGTGGACGTCGGCGAGGACGGCACGGCGGCGGAGGCGCTGCACGGGCGGGCGCGCTACAAGGGCAACTTCCTCTGCGCCATCGACGGCTACCCGGAGACCGGCTGCGGCGACGAGCCGCCGAGCCCGTACTGGTCGTTCTGGGTGTGGCGCGACGGCGCCTGGGTGTACTCGAACGAGGGCGTCGGCACGTTCACCGTCGGGGACGCCGACAAGGACGGGCACCCCGACCCGCTCGGCTTCCGCTACCACGAGGTCGACAAGAAGGCGGCGCCGCGCGCGAACCCGTCGTACCCGAAGCCGACGACCGCGCCGCCGCGGACCTCGGCCCCGGCGCGGACCCCCGCGTCGAGCGCGGCCCCGGGCAGGACGGCCTCGTCGGGCCCCGGCGCGGGACCGGCGGGACCTGGCGCGACGGGGCCGGGCGCGACGCCGGGCGGGACCGGCACCCCCGTCCGCATCGGCGCGCCGCCCGACCCGACGGGTACGGCGTCGACGGGGCCCGCGACCGGCCCGGCGGCCACCGGCCCGGAGGTCGCGCCCACCGAGGACGCGCCCGGCGCCTTCCCCTCGCGGGACCGCGAGCGGGGCTTCCCCGTCGGCGCCGTGGCCGGCGGCGTACTGGCGCTCGGGCTGCTCGGCGCGGCGGCGTACCGGTTCCGTCAGCCCGGCAGCGCATGAGCGCGCTCCCCCGCCACCTCCACCCCGGCGCGTGGTGGGCCTGGTCGATCGGCCTCGGCGTGGCGGCGACGAGCACCACCAACCCCGTCCTGCTCGGCCTCGTCCTCGGCGTCGCGGGCTACGTCGTCGGCGCGCGGCGCAGCGACGCGCCGTGGGCGCGGGCGTACGTCGCGTTCCTCGAGCTCGGCGTCTTCGTGCTCGCCATCCGGATGGTGCTGCAGATCGTGTTCGGGCAGCCGCTGCCGGGGCGCGTGCTGTTCCGGCTGCCCGAGGTGACGCCGCCCGACTGGCTGGCCGGCATCCGGCTCGGCGGGCCGGTCACCGCCGAGGCGGTCGTGGGCCAGCTCTACGACGGGCTGCGCCTCGGCACGCTGCTCGCCTGCGTCGGCGCCGCCAACGCGCTGGCCTCGCCGTACCGCCTCCTCCGCTCCCTCCCCGGCGCCCTCTACGAGGCGGGCGTCGTCGTCACGGTGGCGCTGGCGTTCGCGCCGCAGGCGCTGGTGTCGGCGGCGGCCGTCCGCGAGGCGCGGAAGCTGCGCGGGCGTCCCGTCCGCGGGCCGATGTCGTTGCGCGGCGTGGTCGTGCCGGTCCTCGAGGGCGCGCTGACGCGCTCGGTCGAGCTGGCCGCGTCGATGGACGCGCGGGGGTACGGCCGCCGCGCCGGCACGCCCACCTCACGCCTCGCGCTGACCGGCATGTTCGGGGGGCTGCTCGCGCTCTGCGTGGGGACGTACGGCCTCCTCGACGCCTCCACGCCCGACGTCCTGGGCTTCCCCGCGATGGCCGTCGGCGCGGCGCTGCTCGGCGCCGCACTGGTGTCGGGCAGCAGGCGCGCGGGGCGTACGCGCTACCGGCCCGACGTCTGGCGCTGGCCCGAGTGGGTCGTCGTCGCGGCGGGGCTGGTGCCCCCGGTCGCACTGCTGTTCGGCGACCAGGGGCCCCTGCACCCGTCGACCAACCCGCTCGTCGCGCCCGAGGTGCCGCTCGTCGCGGCCCTCGCGCTGCTCGCGGGGATCGTCCCGGCGTTCGTCGCGCCGCGGCCGCCGAGCGCGCTCCCCCGCGCCGCACTCAGGACGGCCGCCGCGTGATCCGCTTCGCTTCCGTCTCGTTCGCGTACCCCGGCGCGGCGGCGCCAGTCCTGCGCGACGTGGACCTCACGATCCCGGAGGGTGAGCTCTCACTCGTCGTGGGCCGTACGGGCTCCGGCAAGTCCACGCTGCTCCGCGCCGTCAACGGCCTCGTCCCCCACTTCTCCGGCGGCACCCTGACCGGCACGGTCACGGTGGACGGCCGCGACACGCGCACCCACCCGCCGCGCGAGCTCGCCGACGTCGTGGGCTTCGTCGGGCAGGACCCGGACGCGGGGTTCGTCACGGACACCGTCGAGGACGAGCTGGCGTACGCCATGGAGAACCTCGGCCTCGACCCCGCCACCATGCGCCGCCGCGTCGAGGACGTGCTCGACCTGCTCGGCCTCGCCGACCTCCGAGGCCGCGCGCTGTCGACGCTCTCCGCCGGTCAGCAGCAGCGGGTCGCGGTCGGGTCGGTCCTCACCGCGCACCCGCGCGTGCTCGTCCTCGACGAGCCGACCTCCGCGCTCGACCCGCCCGCCGCCGAGGACGTCCTCGCGGCGCTGCACCGCCTCGTCCACGACCTCGGCCTCACCGTCCTGCTCGCCGAGCACCGCCCCGAACGCGTCGTCCAGTACGCCGACCGCGTCCTCCTCGTCACGGACGGCACCGTCGTCTCCGGTACGCCCGCCGAGGTGCTCGCCGACGCACCCGTCGCGCCGGCGGTCGTACGTCTCGGGCGCCTGGCCGGGTGGACGCCGCTGCCGCTGTCGGTGCGCGACGCGCGGCGCGCCGTACCGCCGCTGTCCCTGGCGCCGAGATCTGTCACACCCCCTCAGGTGACAGGTCCCGTCGTCGCCTCCGCGGAGAGGCTCTCCGCGCGGTACGGCGACCTCGTCGCGCTGCGCGAGGTGTCGCTGTCCTTGCGCACCGGCGAGGTCGTCGCGCTCATGGGCCGCAACGGCGCGGGGAAAACGACGCTGTTCGCGCACCTCGTCGGTCTCCGCAAGCCGTACGCCGGGCGGGTCGTCGTCGACGGTCGCGACCCGCACGGCCGCCGCGACCTCGCCCGCGTCGTCGGCCTCGTACCGCAGGACCCGGGCCGCCTCCTTTACGCGGAGACTGTCGCCGACGAGTGCCGGCAGGCCGATCGCGACGCCGGCCTCGCGCCCGGCGCCACGGCCGCCGTGCTGGACCGCATCGCGCCCGACCTGCCGCGCGACCGGCACCCGAGCGACCTGTCCGAGGGGCAGCGGCTCGCGCTCGCGCTCGCCGTCGTCCTCGGCGGGGAGCCGCCGGTCGTCCTCCTCGACGAGCCGACCCGCGGCCTCGACTACGCCGCCAAGGCGCGCCTCGTGCCGATCCTGCGCGACCTCGCGGCGCGCGGCCACGCGGTCGTCCTCTCCACGCACGACGTCGAGCTCGCGGCCGAGGTCGCCGACCGCACGGTCGTCCTCGCTGAGGGCGAGGTCGTGGCCGACGGGCCGACGCGCGAGGTCGTACGCCAGTCGCCGGCGTTCGCGCCGCAGGTCAACAAGGTGCTCGGCGGCGGCTGGCTCACCGTCGCCGAGGTCGAGCTGGCGATGGCATGAGCGGCCGCGCCGTCGTCCTCCGCCCGCGGTCCGCGGCCGCGCTCGCGCTGACGTCGGTCGTGGGGATCGTGGGCTTCTGCTGGCCTCTTTTCGCGCACCCGCAGGGCACCGAGAACACCGCCCACGCGGGCGACGCGCCGTGGCTGTTCGTCGTGCTGATGCCGTTGATCCTGGCGGTGCTGTTCGCGGAGCTGTCGGAGGGCGCGCTCGACGCGAAGGCCGTCGCGATGCTCGGCGTGCTGGCGGCGTTCGGATCGGCGCTGCGGCTGCCCGGCGGCGGCGCGGGCGTCGAGCTGGTGTTCTTCCTCATCGTGCTCGGGGGGTACGCGCTCGGCCGCGGCTTCGGCTTCGTCCTCGGCACGCTGACGCTGTTCGCGTCGGCGCTGCTGACGGCGGGCGTCGGGCCTTGGCTGCCGTTCCAGATGCTCGGCGCGGGGTGGGTCGGGCTCTTCGCCGGCTTCCTGCCGCACCCGAAGCGGCGCTCGCTGGAGCTGCCGATGCTGGCGGCGTACGGCGTCGTCTCTGCCCTCGTCTACGGCCTCGTCCTCAACCTGTGGTTCTGGCCGTTCGGGATCAGCGCGGAGTCGCGGGTGGCGTTCGTCGCGGGCGAGTCGATCCTCGTCAACGCCAGGCACTTCTGGGCGTTCCACGTGTCGTCGTCGCTCGGCTTCGACACCATCCGCGCCGTCTCGAACGTCGTCCTCCTCCTCGCCGTCGGCCGCCCGATCCTCGCCGCGCTGCGGCGGGCGGCACGGCGCGCGGCGTTCGGCGAAGATGCGGTGTGGACCTGACCATCCCGCCGCTGTCCGACGACGCGATGACGGCGGCGTACGACGCGATGCCGCGCGGCAGGCACGGCAAGCTCGAGGGCCTCGCGCTGTGGCTGGCCGGCGTGCAGGGCACGTCGCCGCCGCGCGCGCTGGCGCGCCGCCGGGTCGTCGTCGCGGGCGAGAGCCCGGTGGGTGCGGACGTCCGCGCCGAGGGGTCGTACGAGGACGGCCTCGCGCTGGCGGACGCGGAGATCGACGGCGGCGCGGACGTGTTCGTGGCGGTGGCGCCGGTGTCGGTGCGCGCGTCCGCGCTCGTCGCCGCGCTGTCCGGCGCCGAGCCGGTGGAGGTCGTCGCGTCGGGTGCCGCGTGGGCGCGTGACGTCGCGGAGGTACGCGACCTGCTCCGCACGCATCGCGGGGCGGGCCCGGCCGACCTCGTCCAGGCGCTGGGCTTCCCCGCGCTGACGGGGCTGCTCGTGGGGGCGGCGCGGCGGCGTACGCCGGTCGTCCTCGACGGCCTCGCGCCCTGCGCCGCCGCGCTCGCCGCGGAGACGCTGGCGCCGCTCGCGGTGACGTACTTCGTGGCGGGTCACGTCACGCCGCACCCCGGTCACCGCAGGGCGCTCGAGAAGCTCGCGCTGGAGCCGTTGCTCGACCTCGGCATCCGCGCCGACGGCGGCGCGCTGCTCGCCCTGCCGCTGCTCGACGCGGCGGTCGCGCTGGTGAGGGAGGAGGACTAGGCCGTGTCTCTCGGATCGCGGCCGTCGCGAGCGGCAATCCAGGGCGCACCCCGCCAGGCGGACGAGGAGCCGATAGCAGCGCTGTCGGCGACGAGGGCAACGCGGCGGGGGGCGGTCTGGGCGCCGCGCAGCAGGCCGTTCGATCCGGGAGACACGGCCTGATGCCGGTCGTCACGATCACGTACACCGGCGACGCGCCGGACCTCGCGCCCGTCTCCGCGGCGCTCGACGCCGTGACGGGCGGCGGCGTCTGGGTCTACTGGCAGGTCGCGTCCGCGGCGACCCACGACTGCCCGGTCGTCGTCGTCCGCGCGCTGCCGCGTCCTGACGACGTCGTCCGCGAGGGGCTCGCGGTCGTCGCGCGTGCCGTCGCCGAGGCGTGCGGCGTACCCCTCGACGACGTCTGGGTGCAGTGGGTCGACGTCGACCCGGCGCGGGTGTTCGCGGGCGGGTCAGTCCTGGACGAGAGCGGCTAGCTTCTTCGGCGCGATGAGCCGGTACGACTCGCGCACCAGGTCCTCCACGAGGCCCCAGTCGAGCCCCGCGCCCTTAAGGTCGACGGCGACCCAGCCGTGCCTGCCGACGTACGGCGCCACCCGGATCCGCGGGTGCGTCGCGACCAGCGCCTCCTGGTCGTCCTTCGTCGCCTTGACCGTGATGCTGCCGCCGTCGGCGCCGGCGATGACGAAGATCTTGTCCTTGACCCGGAACGTCGGGTGGTCCTCCCAGGTCAGCACCTCGGTCGTCTCGGGCAGCGCGAGGCAGAGCCGCCGGAGGCGCTCCAGCCGCGCGGTCACTTCGGCGCCGACGCCACGAACGGCGGCTTCACCACCGTCATCGGCACGCGGCGGCCGCGTACGTCGACCTCGACCGTGTCACCCTCGCTCGTGCCGCGGGCGAGCAGCGCGAGCCCGATGCCGACCCGCTTCGTCGGGGAGAACGTCCCGCTCGTCACCTCGCCGACGGCCGCGTCGCCGGAGTGCACCGCCATGCCCTGCCGCGGGATCGAACGGTCCGTCGCGAGCAGCCCCCAGAGCAGGCGGTCGGCACCGCGCTCCTTCTCGGCCAGCAGCGCCTCGCGCCCCCAGAACGCCTCCTTCGACCACCCCACCGCCCAGCCGACCCGCGCCTGGTTGGGGGTGATGTCGAGGGAGAGCTCGTGGCCGTGGAGGGCGTACCCCATCTCCGTACGCAGCGTGTCGCGCGCGCCGAGCCCGCAGGGCAGCCCGTCCTCCGCGCGGACCGCGTCGAGCGCGGCGTCCCAGAGCGCGTCGGCGTCGTCCCAGCGGACGAGGACCTCGTAGCCGTGCTCGCCGGTGTAGCCGGTGCGGCACACGATGACGGCGTGGCCCTCCCACGCGTCCTCGGCGAACGCCATGTACGCGAGGTCGTCGCTCAGCCCCAGCGCGCGCATGACGCCGGGCGAGCGCGGTCCCTGGACGGCGAGGATGGCGTACGCCTCGTGCAGGCCCATCACGTCGATGCCCGCCGGCGCGGCGTCGGCGAGGCGCGCGGCGACGGAGGCGGTGTTGGCGGCGTTGGGGACGAGGAGGACGTCGTCGTCGCTCCGTACGTAGGCAATGAGGTCGTCGATCACGCCGCCGTCGTCGTCGCAGCAGAGCGTGTACTGCGCCTGACCGGGGCCGATGCGGCGGAGGTCGTTGGTGAGGCAGGCGTTCACGAAGTCGACCGCGCCCGGTCCTGTTACCGATGCCTTGCCCAGGTGGCTGACGTCGAAGATGCCGACGCGCTCGCGGACGGCCGTGTGCTCGGCGAGGACCCCGCCGCCCGGGTACTCGATCGGCATCTCCCAGCCGCCGAAGTCCGCCATCTTGGCGCCGAGCTTGGTGTGCCGGTCGTGCAGCGAGGTCGTCTTCATGGCGAGGAACACTAGTGCGGCGCGCGCCCGCGCAACTTCCAGGGCCCCACGGCTCCCACGCGTGCGCGGCGGCACTGGAAGTTCGGAGGCGGCCGCGCTCGACTCGGGATGTCCAGGCACTCCATCCGTGCGCGACGGCATCCCATGTTGAACACCGCCGCCGTACGCCGCCCGCTCACACCCCCGCAGCGACGCGTCGTGCGGTTCGGGGAGCGGCTTCACGGAACCCGGGTTGCGCCCTCGGCACTAGAGTCCCCTCCATGACTTCGCTCTCCCTCACCGGTCCGGACGCGGCCGCCGTCAAGGCCGACGTACTCGTCGTCGGCGTCGCCAAGGGGCCCAAGGGCCTCGCTCTCGCGGCGGGCAACGCGCCCGTCGACAAGGCGTTCGGCGGCCGCCTGGCCAAGGTGCTCGCCGACCTCGGCTTCCAGGGCAACGAGGACGAGTGCGTCCGCGTCCCCACCCTCGGCCAGCTCGGCGCGACGAGCGTCGTCGCGGTCGGCCTCGGCGACGCGAAGAAGGTCACCGCGGAGACGCTGCGCCGCGCCGCCGGTGCGGGCGTCCGCGCCGCCACCGGCGCCCGCCGCGCCGCCACGACGCTCTCGCTGCACGCGGTCGACGGCGCGCAGCGCGCGGTCGCGGAGGGCGCGCTGCTGGGGGCGTACGACTTCGTGAAGTTCCGCAACGCCTCCCTCGAGGGACGCAAGGAGCCCGTCCAGTCGGTGACGCTGCTCGTCGGCGACCCCAAGGACAAGGCGGCCGTCAACGCCGCCAAGCGCGCGGACGTCGTAGCCCAGGCCGTCGCGCTGGCCCGCGACCTCGTCAACACTCCCCCCGGCGACCTGCACCCCGCCGACCTCGCGGACATCGCCAGGACCGAGTGCACCAAGGCAGGCTGCTCGGTCGAGGTCATGGACGAGAAGGCGTTGAAGAAGGGCGGCTACGGCGGCATCCTCGGCGTCGGCCAGGGCTCCGCCAACCCGCCGCGGCTGGTCCGCATCGAGTACCGCCACCCGCGCGCGACCCGCACGATCGCGCTCGTCGGCAAGGGCGTGACGTTCGACTCGGGCGGCATCTCCATCAAGCCCGCCGCGTCGATGGAGTGGATGAAGTCCGACATGGCCGGGGCGGCCGCGGTCGTCGCGGCGCTCACCGCGATCGCGCGGCTCGGCCTCCGCGTCAACGTCACCGGCTGGGTCCCCACCGCCGAGAACATGCCGTCCGGCGCGGCGATCCGCCCTGGCGACGTACTCACGATGTTCGGCGGCAAGCGTGTCGAGATCCTCAACACCGACGCCGAGGGCCGGCTCATCCTCGCCGACGCCATCGTGCGCGCCGGCCAGGAGAGCCCCGACCTCATCGTCGACGCCGCGACGCTCACCGGCGCGCAGCTCGTCGCGCTCGGCGCTCGTACGGCGGGCGTCATGAGCAACGACGACGACCTGCGTACGCGCATCGTCGCCGCGAGCGAGACGGCCGGCGAGATGATGTGGCCGATGCCGCTCCCCCAGGAGCTGCGCAAGTCCATCGACTCCGACGTCGCCGACATCACCAACACCGGCGACCGCTACGGCGGCATGCTCGTCGGCGGGATGTTCCTCAAGGAGTTCGTGGCCGAGGGCATCCCGTGGGCGCACCTCGACGTCGCGGGCCCGGCGTACAACACGAACGACCCCTGGGGCTACACGCCGAAGGGCGGCACCGGCGTGCCGGTGCGGACGTTCGTCCAGCTCGCCGAGGACGAGGCCGCGCGGTAGGGCGGCCCGTCGTTCGGGGTGCGTTCCGCGCTCTTTCGCCGCACGGGCCGCAACCCGGTTGCGCCGACGTGGAGCGCGCCCCCGTCCCGACACACGTGATCTTGGCGACGTCTGTGCTGCTATAGCGACACAGTCGTTGCCAAGATCACGAAAATCGACATGCAACCCGCCCGGCCCCGCGGGAGTCGCTACTCCTGACGGCGGCGGTGTACGGGAGGGGGTCGGGTGCCGTACGACGGGTCGCTCGACGACCTCTACACGCAGTCGTACCGGCGTCTCGTCGCGCAGCTGCACGCCGTCACCGGCAACCGGCAGGAGGCGGAGGACGTCGTGCAGGAGGCGTTCATGCGCGCGATGGGACGGTGGGACGACGTCCGCACGTACGACGCTCCCGAGGCGTGGCTTCGTACCGTCGCGCTCAACCTCGCCCGCAGCCGCTGGCGCCGCGCCGTCCGCGGCGCCGCCGCGCTGGTCAAGCACGGCGTACCCCACGAGGAGCCCGAGCTGTCCCCCGACCACGTCGCCCTCATGACCGCCATGAAGGGCCTGCCCGAGGCGCAGCGCGAGGCACTGGTGCTGCACCACTTCGTCGGCCTGTCCGTCGACGAGGTGGCCGCCTCGGTCGGCGCGCCGAGCGGCACGATCAAGGCCCGGCTGTCCCGCGGCCGTACGGCGCTCGCCGGCAAGCTCGGGGTCGAGGAGGCGGCGCTCCATGGCTGACTGGGACGGCCTCCGCGGCGGCCTCGAGGACTCGGTGACACCGCCGCCGCTCTCCGCCCTGCGCGAGCGCCGCAAGCGCCGGCAGCAGCGCCGCGCCATCGCCACGACGTTCGCCGTGGTGCTCGTCGGCAGCGCGGGCGGCCTCGCCGCGCTCGGCCGCGGCACCACGACCGGCGCCGGCGACCAAGGCACCCCCGTCGCGGCCCCCACCGCGCTGAGCCAGATCGTCAACAGCGACAAGCTCCCCCCGCCGAACGACTACAAGGACTACGTCGTCACCGACGTCGACTTCGTCACGGCGGAGACCGGCTGGGCGATCGGCCTGCGTTGTGTCGGCGAGACGTGCGACGTCGCGACGTGGCGCAGCGACGACGGCGGCCGTACGTGGTCCGCACCGGTGGCGGTCGCGGAGGACGTGCCGCGCGTGTCGTTCCACACGCAGGACCCCGCGGGCGGCGCGGTCCGCTCGCTGCGCATGGTCGACCAGCGCCACGGCTACGCCTTCAACCCCGACCTCTACGTCACCAGCGACGGCGCGCGCACCTGGCGCCGCGTCCCGCAGCAGAGCAAGGTCACGTCGGTCTCGGTCGTCGAGGAGTCGGTCTGGGTCACCGAACGCGGCTGCGCCGACGGCGTCGACTGCGACCTCGTCGTCCGCGCGGGCCCGCTCGGCGGGCGGCTCACCGGCCTCGAGATCCCCGAGACGAACGGCGCCGCCGCCGTCGTGCGCAGAGCCGGTCCCATGAACGGCTACGTCCTCGCGTGGGACGCACCCGACGCGCCGCGCGCGTCGTTCCACCGTTCGCACGACCGCGGCCTCACGTGGACGCGCGGCACGATGCCCTGCCCCGACGCGACCGCCGCGTCGCTGTCGGCCGGCCACCTGCGGCCGCTCTGGCTGGTCTGCACGACGCCGAAGGGCCGCAGCGCGTACCAGTCCGACGACCACGGCACGACGTGGATCCCGCTCCCCGCACCGCCGGGCGAGGGCGTCGTCACCGACCTCGTCGCGCGCAGCGCGCACGACGCGTACCTCGCCCTCCAGGAGCCCGCCCGCCTCTACGTCACCGCCGACGGCGGTCAGACCTGGCGCCCCGCCGAGGGGGCCGGCAAGGGGTACGGCTACGGCAACCTCGACGTCGTCGACGCCACCCACGCGTGGGCGATGGGCGACGCCGGGCTGCTCTGGCGCACCACGGACGGCACGAGCTGGGAACGCCTCGCGCTCCCGCCCGGCGCGCCCCGCGCCGCGGGCACGCCGCCGCCGCCCGCCGTCTCCGTGGGGCTGCGCGAGGCCGGCGTGGTCTGGAACGACGTGGCGTTCGCCAGCCCGCTGCTCGGCTGGGCGGTCGGGCAGCGCTGCGCGGCGGCGCACTGCGAAACGGTGCTGCGCCGTACGGTCGACGGCGGCCTGACCTGGCTCAAGCTGCCCGACCCGGGCAAGGGGTGGGACGGCGAGGACCCGCACGCGCCCGGCAAGGTGACGTCGGTGACGTTCGCCGACGCCCGCCTCGGCTGGCTGTACGGCGAGGACGTCCTCGTCACGCACGACGGCGGGCTCACGTGGAAGGACATCGGGAGCAGGTTCACGTACGACGTCGTGCCCCGCGGCGACGCGGTGTGGGCGGTCACGCACGAGGGCTGCCTGGGCACGCCCTGCTCGCCGATGGTCGTCCGCGGCACGCCGGCGGGCGACCGGTTCGGCGAGCCGGTGCTGGTCACCGGGAGCCGGGCGCGCGGGGTGTTCGCCGCCGGGTCGGAGGAGCACGCGTACTTCCTGCACCCGGACGACGGCGAGTCGCTGCCCGCGGTCGAACGAACCGCGGACGGCGGGGAGACGTGGCGCGTGTCCCCGGCGCCGTGCCGGGGCTCGCTGTCGGCGTACGCCCCCACCGGGCTGTGGCTGGTCTGCGCCAGCGGCAGCGACGGCGCCCCGCAGACGATGTCCGTGTCGACCGACGGCGGCCGGCGCTGGCGGACGCGGCCGCTGCCCACGAAGGGCCCGATCGCCGGCGAGGTCGTGGCGTTCTCGGCGGAGCACGCATGGCGTACCGGCGCGAACCGCGGCCTGCTCGTCACCCGCGACGGCGGAGCGTCCTGGCGCGCGGCCCCCGAGGTCACGGCCAAGGTGACCGCGCTGACGTTCACCGATGCGACCCATGGCTGGCTGCTCGCCGGGAACGCCCTCTGGCGCACCACCGACGGCGCTACGTGGCAGCGGCTCGGGCGCCCCTGACCGCCGCGGCCGCGGCGAGCAGCTGCAGGCCCCCCGTCGTCGCGGGGTCGAGACCGGTCAGCTCGACGATCCGCTTGAGCCGGTAGTCGAGCGTGTTCGGGTGCACGTGCAGGGCGGCGGCCGTCCTGCGCCGGTCGAGGTTCTCCCGGAGGTACGTCTCCAGCGTGCGCAGCAGGTCGGGGTTGCGCTCGATCGGGTCGAGCATCGCGGCGAGCAGCGGCAGCGCGTCGCTCGGGCGGGTCAGCTGGTACTCGAGGAGTACGTCGCGCAGGACGTAGACGCCGCTCGGCCGGCCGAGGAGACCCGCGAGCCGCAGCACCTCGCCCGCCTGCTCGCCCGCCGCCGCGAGGTCGGTCCGCGACGCCGCGTACGCGGCCCCCGCCCGGACCGGAGCGCCGGCCGCGCGCACGAGGTCCGACACCAGCGGGGCCAGCGCCGCGTCGGGTGACGGCAGCAGCACGACGCCGCCCGTCGCGTCCAGCGACCCCAGCACCTGCGTCCCGGCGAACGCGTCGAGCACGTCCTGCACGCGCCGTACCTTCCGCCGCCCGGCGACCGCGCCGGTCACGTCCGCGCTGCGTTCGTCGGGGTGCTCGCCGAGCTCCAGCGCCAGCACCGTCCACGCCGGCGCGAGCCGCACGCCGAGCCGCGTCGCGAGGTCGTCCGCGGGCTCGCCGGACAACAGCGCGGAGACCAGCGCGCGGCGGGCGTCGCGCTCCTCGCCGTGGATCGCCTGCTGCTCCTCCAGGTACGCCGTCGCGACGACGCCGGTCACGGCCTGGACGTACCGCTGCACGCCGTCCGCGGCGGCGAGCAGCGCCTCGGTCTCCTCGGGCCGTGCCTCCGCGCAGAGCTCGCCCCAGCCGATCCGCCCGCCCACGTGGTACGCCGTCAGCACCGCGTCCAGCGGCACCCGCTCCTGCGCGCGCCGCGCCGCCGACCCGCGCGGCTCCGCCAGCTCGGCGTCCGTCGGCAGCCTGTCCTCGGCCAGCGTCGCGAAGAACACCCGCAGGTTGTCCGCGCAGATCTCCGTGATCTCGCCGTCGAGCTGCTCGCGCGGCAGCCGCCGGTAGAACGGCACCTCGTCGAGGAACGCCTCGACCATCCGCCGGGCGAGCACGGGCACCCGGCGGCGGACGCGCTCGTACAGGTCCTCGGCCACGCCGACCACTGTGACCGATAACAACGAGACGCGGAAGACCCGTCCAATGCGAGGAATACCGGTTCTCCTGCTGTGACGGGTCACAAAGTTGAGGCGCCCGATTCAAGGCCGGGGCGCATAGGCACGCGAACCGGGGCGAGTCATCCTCGGAGGATGCCCTCAGTGTCGCGGATGCTCCCCCGCGCGCTCGTGCTCTGCCTGGCCGCCGCGACCCTGCCCGCCGTCGCCGCGCCGGGCCCCGCGCCGGCGCCGCCCGTGCCGGACCTCGCGCGGCACGTGGACCCGATGGTGGGGACGTTCGCGCCGGGGTTCACTGTGCCGGGCGCCGCGACGCCGTTCGGGATGACCCAGGTCTCCCCGGACACGGGTGGCCCCTTCGCCTACTCCGGCTACCTCTACACGGACCCGGCCATCAACGGCTTCTCGCACGTCCACCTCTCCGGGCCGGGCGTGAAGAAGGCGGGCGACATCCCGTTCCTGCCGACGACCGGGCCGCTCGTGACGAGCGACTTCCGGGCGTACGGCAGCACCTTCGACCACGCCACCGAACGCGCCGAGGCCGGCTACTACACGGTCCGCCTCGACACGTACGGCGTCACCGCCGAGCTCACCGCCACGACCCGCACGGGGATCCAGCGCTACGCCTTCCCGCCGGCCGTCCAGGCCAACGTCATCGTGGACGCCGGCCGCTCGGTCGAGGGCGCGCACCCCGGCAGCTTCGAGGTCGTCGACGCCGACACCATCCGCGGCTGGTCGCGCGGGCGGTACCCCGTCTACTTCGAGTCCGACTTCAGCCAGCCGTTCACGTCGAGCGGCCGGTGGAACGCCGCCAGCGGCTGGGTGTCGTTCGCCCCCGGCAGCACCGTGACCGTGCAGACCGGGATCTCGTTCGTGGACGCGGCCGGCGCGAAGGCCAACCTCGACGCCGAGCGCACGGCATTCGACGCCGCCAAGGCCGCCGCCCGCGCGGCATGGAACCGCGAGCTCGCGCGGATCCAGGTGACCGGCGGGACGGTGCTCGACCAGCGGACGTTCTACACGGCGCTGTACCACTCCCTGCTGCACCCCAACGTCTTCGAGGACGCCGACGGCCGCTACCTCGGCTTCGACGGCGCGGTGCACGACAGCCCTGGCCGCACGCACTACGCCAACTTCTCGTCGTGGGACACGTACAAGGCGCAGAACCAGCTCCTCGCGTCGGTCTGGCCCGAGCGCTACGCCGACATGCTGCGTTCGCTCCTGGTCGACGCGACCGAGGGCGGGAAGCTGCCGCGCTGGGGCGAGCAGAACTTCGACGCCTCCCACATGTCCGGCGACCCCGCGATCCCGACCATCACCGACGGCGTCTGCCGCGGCCTGCTCACCGACGCCGAGGCCGAGGAGCTCTATGCAGAGGCCGTCGAGCTCGTCACGCGCAGAGAGGCTGCCTGGCACCAGCGCGGCTACCTCCCGCTCCAGGCGTCGAGCCGCGGCGCGGGGACGACGCTGGAGTACGGCGTCGCCGACTTCTCCCTCGCGCTCCTCGCGCACGCGCTCGGCAAGTCCGAGGACGCCGCGACGTGGGCGGCCCAGTCGGCGGCGTACCGCGACCTGCTCGACCCCGAGACGCGCTGGATCCGGCCGCGCAACGACGACGGGTCGTGGCACGCGCCGTTCGACCCGACCGACGAGACCGGCTTCCAGGAGGGCAACTCCTGGCAGTACTCGTGGCTCGCGCCGCACGACGCGCGCGGCGTGTTCGACCGGATGGGCGGCGACGCCGCTGCGGCCGAGCGCCTCGACACGCACTTCTCCGAGGCCGTCGGCTCCGTCGTGCCGGTGGCCGTCGCGGAGGCGCAGACCCGCGTGACGGCGTTCGGCCTCGTCTACCGCACCAACCAGTACGCCCCAGGCAACGAGCACGACCTCCAGACCTCGTGGATGTACGCGCACGCGCGGCAGCCGTGGAAGGTGCAGAGCGTCCAGCGGCAGATCCAGGGCGTGTTCCGCCCGACGCCCGAGGGCCTGCCCGGCAACGACGACCTCGGCTCGCTGTCGGCCTGGTACGTCTGGTCCGCCCTCGGCCTCGGGCCCGTCACGCCGGGCGCGCCGTTCTACGTGATCGGCTCCCCGGTCTTCGAGCGCGCCGCGATCGACCTGCCCGGCAAGAAGGACGTCGTCATCAACGCGCCGGGCGCGAGCCTGCTGAACAAGTACGTCCAGTCGGCCTCGATCGACCGTTCGTGGATCAGCCACCGCGACCTTCGCAAGGCCGGGACGTTGACCCTGCACATGGGGCCGACGCCGAACACGACGTGGGGTACGGCGTCGGCGCCGCCGTCGCTGTCCGACTCGGGGCTGGGGGCGTTCGCGTGCGACCGCTGAGCCGCAGGGAGTTCCTCTACGCCGCCGCCGCGACCGCGGCGCTGTCCAAGCTGCCCGGCGCGGGTGCCCGCGAGGGCGTCTGGCTGGCCGGGGACCTGCATTGCCACAGCGTGTACAGCCACGACGTGTGGTCGGGCCCCGAGGACGACAACACGGGGTACGAGGAGTTCTACACGCACGGCCACACGCCCGGTGAGCAGATCGCGCTCGCGACGCTGCGCGGCCTCGACTTCCTCGCGATCACCGACCACAACCGCGTCGAGTCGATCCACGCCCCCGACTACGTCTCGTCCTCGCTGACCTTGGTGCCTGGGTATGAGCACTCGCTCCCTGGCTCCGACCACGCGGGCGTGTTCGTGCCCCGGCGCGACCTGCTGCCCGACGTCATCCCCGCTGGCAACGGGACGGCGGCGTGGCTCGACGAGATCCACGCGCGCGGCGGCATGGCGATCTGCAACCACCCGTTCTACGGCAACGAGAACGACGGCGACGCCCTCGCCTGGGACCAGTCCGTCGCCGACACGCAGCGCTTCGACGCGGTCGAGGTCTGGAACTCCCTGTGGCTCACCCGCCACGAGCTGACGCCGGTCTACGAGCCCGACAACCACCTCGCCGTGCGCTGGTGGGACACGACGTTCCGCGGCGCCGCGACGGGCGCGAGCGACAACCACTGGAAGACGCTCGACCCGACAGCGGGCGTCGGCCAGCCGACGACGTGGGTCTACGCCCCCACCAACTCCGCCGCCGGCGTCATCGCGGGCGTGCAGGCGGGTCGTACGACGATCTCGTGGCAGCCGCCCGCGCTCGGCGGGCCGTTCCTCACGCTCGACGTCGTCGAGGACTGGAGCGGCCGGGCCGCGATGGTCGGCGGCTCCGTCCGCGGCGATGGCCAGCACCTCGCCGTCGTCACGACCCGCAACGCGCTCGGCATGACCCTGCGCCTCGTCGCCAACGGCACCGAGGTCGTCCACGAGTCGCGCGTGACGTCGTCACGCACCGAGGTCCCCCTCGTTCTGCCCAGTGGCGGCCGGCTCCGCGCCGAGCTGCTGCTGGAGGAGAGGTACGCCCTGACCGCGCTCACGTCGCCGGTGTACGCCGACGGCCGCGCGCCCGCCAAGGCCCGCCGCGAGCCCACCCGCGGTCGGCCCCTGACGTACGACGGCAGCGGCTTCGCCGCGCTGCCCGCCCCCGCACTGCACCCCTCGATGTCCTGCACCTGCGCCCACTGATGGAGCCCCCCATGCGCAAGGCCCTCCGTACGACGTTCGTCGGCGGTCTCACCGGTTCGCTGCTCGTCGCCGCCGCCTGGGCAGGCGTCGGCCTCGCGCCCGTCGGCCACAACGCCGCCGCGCCAGGCCTGCCGACGGCTGCCCCCGGCGTCCCGTCGGTCCCCGGCGTGACCAACACGACGAAGAACGCCGTCACGGCGGCCACGACCGGCGAGCTGCCCGCGCTCGGCCAGGGCCAGCTCCTCGTCGGCGCCGCGAAGAACGACATCGCGCCGCGCCCCGACGACATGAAGGCCAAGGGCTTCCCGAACGCCCGCTGGGAGACGGACAAGTCCCTCTGCACCAAGCTGGCGCCCGAGCAGATCCAGCGCATGCTGACGCAGACGCAGGTCGAGCTCGACCACCTCGCCGCCTCCGGCTCGCCGTGGCCCGAGAACCCGGACTGCATCTACCAGGGCGGCTTCAGCATCGGGCCGATGAACCCGGTGTCGTCGTTCGACAGCGAGCTCGGCCTCTGGGTGCGCAGCGTGGCGTTCTCCGACGGCACCGACACGCTCGTCATGAGCGTCGTCGACGGCGAGGGCTGGCTCTGGGACTACGCGAACAAGTGCGACGACTGCGGCGCCAAGCAGATCGCCGCGGCGCTGGCCGCCGACCCCGAGCTGGCGGCGCGCAAGGTGACCGCGAAGTCGCACGTCCTCCACGCGACCCACTCGCACGCCGCGCCGGACTTCATCGGCGGCTGGGGCTTCGTGCCGGACTGGTACATGGCGCAGGTCACCGAGACGATCAAGGCGACCGCCAAGCAGGCCGTGATGTCGATGGTCCCCGCGGTCCTCGAGGCCGGCGAGCAGGACGCCCGCGCGCACAACGGCGAGCGGCGCGACACGTACCGTTCGGCCGAGGAGCAGCAGGTCTCCTGGGTCCGCGCGGTCGCCATCGAGACCGCGACGGCCTCCCCGGCACCGACCGCGTCGCCCACGGAGACCAAGGGCAAGCCGAAGCCGACCGTGTCGCCGTCCCCGACCGCCACGCCGCCCCCCGCGCAGCCGAAGGTCATCGCGACGATCGGCGCGTTCGCCGGCCACCCGACCACCAAGGGCACCAACGGCGGCGTCGCGCACGCCGACTGGCCCGGCGTGTTCGAGAAGCGGCTCGAGACCCGCTTCGGCGGCATCGGCCTGCACTTCATGACCGGTCTCGGCAACATCTCCGCGTCCGGCGGCACGACCATGGGCGACCGCCTCGCGGACCTGCTCCCCGCGGTCGGCGCCGGCCGGCTCGTCGACGACACCGACCTCGTCGTCGCGCAGGACACCTGGCAGCAGCCGGTCACGAACGTCCCGCTCGACGCGCTCGGCACGCCGGGCTTCTTCGACCGGCAGTTCGACCCGACGCCGGCGCAGGTCCGTACCGGCAAGAGCCCCGACACCGCGCCCTGCGTCTCGGCCGCGCCCCAGTCGGTCGAGCTGCCCGTGACGGCCGCGCGCATCGGCAACGACGTCGTCCTCACGACCGGCCCCGGCGAGCTGTTCTCCAACCTCACGAACACCATCAAGGAGAAGAACCCAGGCCGGATCACGCTGCCGATCGCGCAGACGAACGACGCCCTCGGCTACATGCCGCAGTCGTTCGAGCTGCACCCGGTGGGCCAGCAGGGCCTCGGCTTCGCCGCCGGCGGCGTGGTCTTCGTCAACTACGAGGACTCGTACGCCGTCGACCGCTGCATCGGCGACATGGTGCTGGAGACGACGCTGTCGCTCCTCGACACCATCCGCTAGCGATGAGAGCGCGCCTGCTGCTCGTCACGCTCGCGCTCGTGGTGCCGGCCGTCCCCGCGACGGCCGGCACCGAGCACCGCCACGGCAGCGTGTACGCCCGCGTCACCGACGGCGAGGTCGTCCTCGGCAACTCGGTGACCGAGCGCCGCTGGTCGCGGTCCGCGCTGCGTACGACGGCACTCGTCGACAAGCGCGGGCGCGACAGGGTCGTCTCCGCGGGGTCGCGGGACTTCGCCCTGAACGTCGCCGCCGCGGACGTCCTCGGCAGCGAGGCGTTCCGCGTCTCGTCGGTCTCCGTGGACCGCCTCGAACGCGGCGGGCTGCGCGTGACGATGGCGCTGTCCGGCGTGCCCGGCATCGCCGCGACGCGGGTCGTGGAGGCGTACGGCGGCATCGCCGGCTTCCGCACCCAGACCGTCCTCACGCCGACCGTGCCACTGGTGCTGCGCGGCGCGACGCTCGACGAGGTCGTCGTGCCGGCGGCCGCGCCGACGCTGCACGCGCTCCGCGCGGGCGCCGACTGGCGCGACCCGTCGTACACCGGCCCGCAGTTCACGCTCGGCGACCCGCACGCGGGCACCTGGCGCGACACGAAGACTGCGCCCGCGGGGACGCCGTTGGCCGGGGCGGGCCAGTGGCTCTCGCTCGCCGCGGCGGACGGGCGGACGGCGTTCCTCGTCGCGGAGCGCAACGACCTCCCGTCGTCGCGCGCGTCGTACGACGGCACGGCAGGCCGCCTCGTCGTGGACTGGTCGCGCGACGTGATCTCGCTCGGCCCGCTCGAGGAGAACGGCCACGCCGAGAACCCCGGCGACGGCCCCGCGCGCCAGCGCGTGCTCGCGCCGGGCGTGCCGTTCGCGCTGGATGCCGCCTTCACCGGCCTCGGCGCGAACGCCGCCGACGAGGCGTGGCAGGTCGCGAAGTACCTGCGCGACCACAGGCTCGCGCCGTACGCGCACGACGTCGTCTTCAACTCCAACGGCACCGACGCCAACGTCATCTCGACCGGCGCCAAGGACGACATGAACTACGCCGCCGTCCTCGACGCCGCGCCCATCGCGAAGCGGCTCGGCATCGAGACGTTCGTCCTCGACGACGGCTGGCAGGCGATCTCGGGCGACTGGTTCCCCGACTCGCCCGAGCACCCGGAGCCGCGCTGGGACGGCGTGGCGGGCTCGAAGTTCGCGCCGCGCTTCCCCGACTCGACGTTCGCGGCGGTACGCGAGGCGATCGCGCCGATGAAGCTGGGGCTCTGGATGAGCCCGATGCACTTCCACCCGGAGTCGGCGACGTTCAAGGCTCACCCCGAGTGGGCCTGCACTCCGACCGGCACCGCGACCGCAGGCGCCAACGTCCTCGACCCCGAGTCGTCCTCCAACGAGGCCGGCATCGGCACGTGGGGCCCCCTCGCGATCCCGCACGTCGAGTCGCGCATCCGCACGGCCATCACCGAGTGGCAGGTGTCGTACTTCAAGTTCGACTTCCTGGTCTGGCTCGACTGCGCGGGCCAGGGGACGCTGCACGACTACCAGGAGGCGTTCGTCGCGATGCTGGACCGCCTGCGTGCGGACCACCCTGACGTGACGTTCCAGATCGACGAGACCAACGACTACCGGCTCTTCCCGTACGCCTCGGTGTCGCGCGGCCCCTCGTGGTTCCAGAACGGCACCCCCACGCCGACGAACCTGCTGCACAACCTCTGGAACCTCGCGCCGTACGTCCCCACCGAGTCGCTCGGCCAGCACTTCCTCGGCGGGCGGCAGTACCGCGACTACCCGGTCTCGACGCTGATGGCGGCGGCGCTGCTGTCGCACCCGACGTTCTTCTCGGAGCTGCGCTCGCTGCCGTCGGAGGTCGTGGACGAGGCGGCGCCGTGGACGGCGTTCCGCGCGCGCTACCGCGACCTGCTGACCGAGGGCGTGACGTACCCGCTGCTCGCCGACCCGCTGGCCGGCGGCTGGACGGCGCTGCAGACGTGGGACCCGGATCGCGCGCGAGGTGCCTTGGTGGCGTTCCGCCAGAAGGACGCCGCGGCGACGAGGACGGTGCCGCTCGTGGGCGTGCCGGTGGGGCGGAGGTTCTATGTCTACGCCGCGCCGGACGGCGCGTACGTCGCGACCGTCACGTCGGCGCAGCTCACCGCGGGCCTGCCGGTGACGCTGCCGGAGGACGGCGCGGCGGCGTACGTCATCGTCGGGCAGTAGCCCCGGCCCTGGAGGTTACTGGTGAGTAGCGACGCGGCCCGAGCACGAACTGGTGAACCGCGACGTCGCTACTCACCAGTAACCTCCGACCGCCTGGTCCGGACGCGCAGCCGTCATGCCTCGTCGCGGCGCGCGCGCTGCTCCTCGGCCTTGCGGCGGGTGTACTCGCGCATGCGGGCGGGGTAGCCGACGGCGTTGACGTCGTAGACGGGGATGCCGAGGCGCTTGCCGACGCTCGCCGGGTCGTCGACGCGGCGGCGGATCCACTCGCCGTCGTGCGCGACGAGCGCCATCGTCGTGTCGATGAACGCCGTCTTCGGCTCGACGTAGCCCTCCACGCCGCGCCGCTCCTCGGCCCACGCGACGAGGTCGGCGACGTCGCTGGACTCGGCGCGGCGCGTCGTTCCAGGGCGCTGCTTCCTGCGGAACAGTCCCACGCACGAACTCTCCCAGATCACGTTCGCGCACGCCCGTATAGCCTTACGGAGACACCGGTCACCGACCCCTGGGAGCGAACGACAGTGGCAGGCGGAACGTACGACCTCGTCGTCCTCGGCGGCGGCAGCGGCGGCTACGCCGCGGCCCTCCGGGCGGCCGAGCTGGGGCTGACGGTGGCGCTGGTCGAGCGCGACAAGGTGGGAGGTACGTGCCTGCACCGCGGCTGCATCCCGACCAAGGCGCTGCTGCACGCCGGCGAGGTCGCCGACAGCGCCCGCGAGAGCGCGGCGTTCGGCGTCAACGCCACCTTCGAGGGCATCGACGTGCCGAAGGTGCACGCGTACAAGGACAAGGTCGTCGAGAAGCTCTACAAGGGCCTCGCCGGCCTCATCAAGAGCCGCAAGATCGAGCTGGTCACGGGCACCGGGCGCCTCGCGTCCGCCACGACCGTCGAGGTCGACGGCAAGACCCTGACCGCGACCAAGGCCGTGGTGCTCGCCACCGGCTCGGTGCCCAAGTCGCTGCCGGGCCTGGAGATCGACGGCACGCAGGTCATCACCTCCGACGAGGCGCTGCGGCTCGACCGCGTACCCAAGTCGGCGGTCATCCTCGGCGCGGGCGCGATCGGCTGCGAGTTCGCGTCGGCGTGGCGCTCGTTCGGCGCCGAGGAGGTCACGATCGTCGAGGCGCTCCCCCACCTCGTACCGCTCGAGGAGGAGTCGTCCTCCAAGCTGCTGGAGCGGGCGTTCCGCAAGCGCGGGATCAAGTACGAGCTCGGCGCGCGGTTCGCGGGCGTCAAGGCGACCGACGCGGGCGTCACCGTGTCGCTCGAGTCCGGCAAGACGATCGAGGCCGAGCTGCTGCTCGTCGCCGTCGGCCGCGGCCCCGTGTCCAAGGACCTCGGGTACGAGGAGGCCGGCGTCGCCATGGACCGCGGCTACGTCACCGTCGACGAGTACTGCCGTACCTCCGTCCCCGGCGTCTACGCCGTCGGCGACCTCATTCCCACCTTGCAACTGGCACATGTCGGCTTCGCCGAGGGCATCCTCGTGGCCGAGCACGTCGCGGGCCTCGACCCCCGGCCGATCGACTACGACGGCGTGCCGCGGGTGACGTACTCCGAGCCCGAGGTCGCCTCGGTCGGCATCACGTCGAAGATCGCCAAGGAGCGCGGGCTCGACGTGCAGACCGTGACGTACGACCTCGCCGGCAACGGCAAGTCGCAGATCCTCGGCACCGCCGGCGCCGTGACGCTCGTCGCGGTCAAGGACGGCCCCGTCGTCGGCATCCACATGGTCGGCTCGCGGGTCGGCGAGCTCATCGCCGAGGCGCAGCTCATCACCAACTGGGAGGCGTACGCCGACGATGTCGCCGCCCTGATCCACCCCCACCCGACGATGTCGGAGGCCGTCGGCGAGGCGCACCTCGCGCTCGCCGGCAAGCCCCTCCACAGCCACTCCTAGGAAAGGCCGCCCCAGATGGCCGTCTCGGTCACGATGCCCCGGCTCGGCGAGTCCGTGACGGAAGGCACCGTCACGCGCTGGCTGAAGAAGGAGGGCGAGTCGGTCCAGGCCGACGAGCCGCTGCTCGAGGTCTCGACCGACAAGGTCGACACCGAGATCCCGGCGCCCGCGAGCGGCGTTCTCACGTCGATCAAGGTCGCCGAGGACGAGACCGTCGAGGTCGGCGCCGAGCTGGCGATCATCGACGCCGAGGGCACCGCCGCGGCGCCTGCCGAGGCACCGGCTGAGGCACCGGCCGAGGAGAAGCCCGCCGAAGAGCCTGCCGCCGAGGCGCCGGCCGAGGAGCCCGCGGCCGAGGCCCCCGCGCCCGCCGCCGCCGAGGAGGAGGAGGAGAAGGCGCCGGACCAGGCGTTCGAGGAGAACGGCCCCTCCCACGAGGAGGTCGCGGCCCGCGCGGCCGACGGCGTCGACACCGCCCCCGCGCCGGTGACCGGCGGCGAGGACGACGGCAAGCCCTCGTACGTCACCCCGCTCGTCCGCAAGCTCGCCTCCGAGCACGGCGTCGACCTCGCCTCGCTCTCGGGCACCGGCGTCGGCGGCCGGATCCGCAAGCAGGACGTCCTCGACGCCGCCCGCAACGGCTCGTCCCGCCCCGCCGCCGCCCCCGCGGCTGCCGCACCCAAGGCGCCTGCCGCCCGCGCCGCGGCACCCGCCGCGAAGGCGCCGGCCCCGTCGCAGGCCCACCTCCGCGGCAAGACCGAGAAGCTGTCGCGGCTGCGTACCGTCATCGCACAGCGCATGGTCGAGTCGCTCCAGGTCTCGGCGCAGCTGACGACCGTGGTCGAGGTCGACGTGACCAAGATCGCGCGGCTGCGGGAGCAGGCGAAGGCGACGTTCGAGCAGCGCGAGGGGACGAAGCTGTCGTTCCTGCCGTTCTTCGCGCTCGCCGCGATCGAGGGCCTCAAGGCGCACCCCGTCGTCAACTCGTCCATCGACCTGCAGGCCGGGACGGTGACGTACCACGACGGCGTCCACCTCGGCATCGCGGTCGACACCGAGCGCGGCCTGCTCGTGCCCGTCATCCAGGACGCCGGCGACCTCAACCTCGGCGGCATCGCGCGCAAGGTCGCCGACCTCGCCGAGCGCACCCGGTCCAACCGCGTGACGCCGGACGAGCTGGGCGGCGGGACGTTCACGCTGACCAACACGGGCAGCCGCGGGGCGCTGTTCGACACGCCGATCATCAACCAGCCGCAGGTCGCGATCCTCGGCACCGGCGGCGTCGTCAAGCGGCCCGTCGTCGTGGACGACCCGGACCTCGGCGAGGTCGTGGCGGTGCGTTCGATGGTCTACCTCGCGCTGTCGTACGACCACCGGATCGTCGACGGCGCCGACGCCGCGCGCTACCTGACCACGGTCAAGGAGCGTTTGGAGGAAGGCGCGTTCGAGGCCGAGCTCGGCCTCGACGGCGCGTAGCAGCCCACTTATCGTGATCTTGGCGACGTTTCTGTCTGCCGAGCAGCACGAACGTAGCCAAGATCACGAAGTTCGGCGGGTGGCCCGAGCCGCCCTGACGCTAGAAGCCGCGGCGGAACGGGTCGTGGGCGGGCGGCATCGGCTGCTCGATCCGCGGCCCGTCGACCGTCTGGCCCACGAGGTTCAGCACGGTCGTGAGGATCGACTCCGTCGTCTGCCCCGCGTCGATCCCTGCCTGGGTGACCATCGACCGGTAGATCGTGACGTAGTTCTTCGACGGCGTGTCGTACGTCCAGTCGACCGACCCCAGGTGGACGGCCGTCCCCTTGGTGCCGCCCTCGCCGTTCCACGGCCCGGACCAGACCTGGACGCCCGCCGGTCCCGCCGAGAAGCGCCCGCCCGCGGAGACGTCGAAGCGCGCCGCCTCCTGGAGCAGCTCGCGAGCGACCCGCTCGTCGAGGACCAGCGACGGCCGGACCCTGCTGGCCAGCGCCGCCTTCGAGGCGGCCTGCGCCCATCCGGGCGAGCCAGGGCGGATCGGCGGCTGGGTCACGCGAGCCATCCTACGAGGCGCGCGCCGGGACGCGCCGCACGTAGGGTCGTGGCATGACGATCGTGGCGATCGGCGGCGGCGGGCTCGCGGCGCGAGGCGGGCGGCGCCCGATGCTGGAGTACGTCCTCGGCCGCACGGGCAAGCATCGGCCGAAGGTCTGCTACGTCGGCACGGCGATGGGCGACGCGGCGTACGTCACGACGATGTTCTACGACATCGCGCGCGAGGTCGGCTTCGACGGCAGCCACCTCGACCTGTTCCCGATGCCGAACGTCCCCGACGTCCGCGCGCACCTCCTCGCCCAGGACGCGATCTACGTCGGCGGCGGCAGCGTCGCCAACCTCCTCGCCGTCTGGCGCACCCACGGCCTCGACGTCTACCTGGCCGAGGCGCGCGAGCGCGGCGTGGTCCTCGCAGGTACGAGCGCCGGGTCGATCTGCTGGTTCGAGGGCGGGACGACGGACTCGTTCGGCGCCGACCCGCTGATGCCCGTCACCAACGGCCTCGCGATGATCGCCGCGAGCAACTCCCCGCACTACGACTCCGAGGAACGCCGCCGCCCCCTGTACCAGCGTCTCGTCGCCAACGGCACGCTCTCCCCCGGCTGGGCCGCCGACGACGGCGTCGGGCTGGTCTTCGACGGCGAGACCCTCACCGAGGCCGTGACGTACCGCGACGACGGCGCCGCCGCGTGGCGGGTCGAGCGCGACGGCGAGACCAAGGTCGAGCCGCGCCGCCTGTGAGACGCTTCTAGGCGTGGGGCCCATCACGTATGTCCGCGCCGGCGTCGTGCCGTACGACGCCGCCTGGGCCATGCAGCGCGACCTCCACGCCCGCCGCGTGGCCGGCGAGGCGCCCGACACCTGCCTCCTGCTGGAGCACCCGAGCGTCTACACGGCGGGGAAGCGTACGGAGCCCTGGGAGCGGCCCTTCGACGGCACGCCCGTCATCGACGTCGACCGCGGCGGCAAGATCACCTGGCACGGCCCAGGCCAGCTCGTCGGCTACCCGATCCTGCGGCTGGACGACCCGATGGACGTCGTCGCGCACGTACGCCGCATCGAGCAGGCCCTCATCGACGTCTGCGCCGCGCACGGCGTCGACGGAGCCGGTCGCGTCGAGGGGCGTTCGGGCGTCTGGGTCGAGAACGCCAAGGTCGCCGCGATCGGCATCCGCGTCGCGCAGGGCGTGACGATGCACGGCTTCGCGCTCAACTGCGACCCCGACCTCACGGCGTACGACCGCATCGTCGCCTGCGGCATCCGCGACGCGGGCGTCACGAGCCTGTCCGTACTCACCGGTAACCACGTCACGACCGCCGACGTCGTCGACGACGTCGAGCGGGCCCTCAGCAACGTCCTGGAGCCGGCGCATGGTCGCACCTGACGGCCGCCGCCTCCTGCGCATCGAGGCCCGCAACGCCGAGACCCCCATCGAGCGCAAGCCCGAGTGGCTGAAGATCAAGCTCAAGACCGGCCCCGAGTACGCCAAGGTCGCCGACCTCGTGAAGGAGGGCGGGCTGCACACCGTCTGCCAGGAGGCCGGCTGCCCGAACATCTACGAGTGCTGGGAGGACCGCGAGGCGACGTTCCTCATCGGCGGCGACCAGTGCACGCGGCGCTGCGACTTCTGCCAGATCGACACCGGCCGCCCCGCGCCGCTCGACCGCGACGAGCCGCGCCGCGTCGCCGAGTCCGTGGCGACGATGCAGTTGCGGTACGCCACCGTCACCGGTGTCGCGCGCGACGACCTGCCCGACGGCGGCGCCTGGCTCTACGCGGAGACCGTCCGGCAGATCCACGCCCTCAACCCCGGCTGCGGCGTCGAGCTGCTCATCCCCGACTTCAAGGGCGACCCCGCGCTGCTGACCGAGGTCTTCGAGTCGCGGCCGGAGGTGCTGGCGCACAACGTCGAGACCGTGCCGCGGATCTTCAAGGAGATCCGGCCGGCGTTCACGTACGAGCGCTCGCTCGACGTGCTGCGGCAGGCGCGCGACTTCGGGCTCGTGACGAAGAGCAACCTCATCCTCGGCATGGGCGAGACGGTCGACGAGGTCCGCGAGGCGCTCGTCGCGCTGCGCGAGGCCGACTGCGACCTCGTCACGATCACCCAGTACCTTCGCCCGACCGTCCGCCACCACCCGGTGAGCCGCTACGTGAAGCCCGAGGAGTTCATCGGGCTCGCCGCCGAGGCCGAGGCGATGGGCTTCCTCGGCGTCCAGTCGGGCCCGCTCGTCCGGTCGTCGTACCGGGCGGGGCGGATGTACGCCGCCGCCGTCGAAGCCCGCGCCACCACCGCCTGACCCCTCCAGGAGGACCTCCATGCGCCGTCTCGCCGCCGCTCTCGCCGTCACCGCCGCGTTCGCGCTGCCGTCCGCCCCGGCGTACGCCATCGACTGCGGGCTCCTGCAGCCCGCGTGCAAGATCGTGTGCGACGTGACCGGGTACTGTCCGCGCTGATTTCGCACGGCCGTAACACGCGGGCCATCCGGACGACACGTGTGTCCGCGATGCTCGACGTCATGACGCGACTGCTGACGACCCTGGCGCTCCTCGCGTTCCCGCACGGCGGGCAGCGCACCGCGCGCCGCAACGCGCTCGCCGCGAGTCAGGCGCTGACGAACATCCTCACCGCGAGCGCCACGAGCAGCACCGCGAACGCCTTCCGCAGCGTCGCGTCCGGCTGACCCAGCGCGAACCTCGCCCCCGCCAGCGTGCCCGCGAAGATGCCCGCCGCGACGAGCAGGCCGACGCGGACGTTGACGTGCCCCTCGCGGGCGTACGACAGCAGGGCGAGCGCACCCACGGGCAGGATCAGGGCCAGCAGCGACGTGCCGGTCGCGGTCTTCTGTCCGTACCCGAGGAGCAGGACGAGCCCGGGTACGACGACCACGCCGCCGCCGATGCCGAAGATCCCCGACAGCACGCCGGCGGTGAGCCCGAGCGCGAGAGCGATGAGAGCGGTGGCCATCGGGCGACAGTACCGGCCGATGGGTTAGCGTCGGCCGATGGCCGAGCTCGTGTACCGCCCCGTCATCGGGACCGCCCTCGCGTTCTTCAAGGCGCTGGACCTGAAGATCACCGTCGAGGGCGCCGACGCGATCCCGCGCACCGGCGGCGCGGTCATCGCGACCAACCACGTCGGGTACCTCGACTTCGTCTTCGCCGGCCTCGCCGCGCGGCAGGTCGGCAAGGACCGGCTGGTGCGCTTCCTCGCGAAGAAGGAGGTCTTCGACAAGAGGATCCCCGGGGCGCTCATGCGCGGCATGCACCACATCAGCGTCGACCGCGACGCGGGCGCCGACTCGTACCGCAACGCCGTCGCCGCCCTCCGCGCCGGCGAGCTCATCGGCATGTTCCCCGAGGCGACGATCAGCAGGTCGTTCTGCCTCAAGGAGTTCAAGAACGGCGCCGCCCGGATGGCCGCCGAGGCCGGCGTCCCGCTCGTGCCGTCGGTCGTCTGGGGCACCCAGCGGCTGCTCACCAAGGGCCGCCCGCGCAACTTCCAGCGCCACGTCGCCATCCGCGTCCACGTCGGCCCCGCGCTGCGGCCCACGCCCGCCGACGACCCGACCGAGGTCACCGAGGAGCTGAAGACCCGGATGCAGGTGCTTCTCGAGGCGGCGCAGGCGGCGTACCCCGACATCCCCGCCGGCGACGACGACCGCTGGTGGCTGCCCGCGCACCTGGGCGGCACCGCCCCCACGCTGGAGCAGGCCGGCGCGCTCGACGCCGAGGACCTCGCCGCCCGCCGCGCCCGCCGCGCGGAGCGCGCGGCGAAGGGCTGACCCGCCGACCCATATCCTGTGCCGCATGGCAACGGAGTCGCCCCGGTCCGGGGGCAAGCTGAAGCAGATCGGCCAGATGGTCACGATGACCAGGAAGGCCGACCCGAAGTACGTCCCGATCCTCGTCGCCGCCGTCGCCGGCGCGCTCGTGGTCGGGTTCCTCCTCGGGAACCTGCTGATGGGCCCGATCCTCGGCGCGATCCTGGCGTTCCTCACGGCGCTCATCGCGTTCACCGTGGTCACGGGGCGGCGCGGGCAGAGCGCGGCGTTCTCGCAGATCGAGGGGCAGCCCGGAGCGGCGTACGCGATCCTCCAGGCGATGCGCGGCGACTGGCGCGTGACGCCGGCGGTGGCGTTCAACAAGAACCAGGACCTCGTCCACCGCGTCGTCGGCCGCGCCGGCGTGATCCTCGTGCTGGAAGGGCGTTCGCGCGACCTGCTCTCCCACGAGCTGCGCAAGGTACGGCGCGTGATCGGGCCCGAGGCGCCGTTGCACGACATCGTCGTCGGCGAGGGCGAGGGGCAGATCCCGATCCGCCGCCTCACCCAGCACGTCATGAAGCTGCCGCGGACGATGAAGCCCAAGGAGGTCAACGCCGTGGACTCCCGCTTGAAGGCCCTCGGCGGCTCCGCCATGCCGATCCCGAAGGGGCCCATGCCCACGCGCGTCCCGCGCTCCGGCAAGATCCGCTGAGTCCTCTTGTGGCCGGGGCGGGGACCCGGTCCGCCTAGTTCCGCGAGCTCCCTTAGTCGGCGGACCGGGGACCCGCCCCGTCCCCTTCCTGGTCTCCCCCGCGCTTCTTCCCGAGCGCGTAATGTGCGTGAAACATGAGGGACACGACCGGGTAACCACCTCCCGCTAGCGTCCCTCGCAGCACGAACCGCTCTTCCCCCGGGCCGTGCGTCCTGTCCGGTCATGCCCCAGTGCCGGGGCGCTGCGAGGAGGGTGCATGTTCACGAACGCCGATGAGGTCCTGAAGTTCATCAAGGACGAAGGCGTCCAGTTCATCGACGTACGGTTCTGCGACCTCCCCGGCGTGATGCAGCACTTCACGTTCCCGGTGAGCAACTTCGGGGCCTCGATCTTCACCGACGGGCTCATGTTCGACGGGTCGTCGATCCGCGGCTTCCAGGCGATCCACGAGTCGGACATGCTCCTGCTGCCCGACCCGTCGACGGCGATGCTCGACCCGTTCCGCCAGCACAAGACGCTGAACATGACGTTCTTCATCCACGACCCGCTGACCGGCGAGGCGTACAGCCGCGACCCGCGCAACATCGCGGCGAAGGCGGAGGCGTACCTCAAGGGCACCGGCATCGCGGACACGACGTACTTCGGGCCCGAGGCGGAGTTCTACATCTTCGACGACGTGCGGTTCGACACCAACCAGCACTCGTCGTACTACTACCTCGACTCCATCGAGGCCGCGTGGAACAGCGGCAAGGAGGAGCCCGGCGGCAACAAGGGCTACAAGCCGCGCTACAAGGGCGGCTACTTCCCCGTCTCCCCCACCGACCACTTCACGGACCTGCGGTCCGAGATGGTCCGGGTGCTCATCGAGGCCGGCATCGAGGTCGAGATGCAGCACCACGAGGTCGGCACCGCCGGCCAGGCGGAGATCGACTTCCGCTTCGGCACGCTGCTCAAGACCGCCGACAACCTCATGAACTTCAAGTACATCGTCAAGAACGTCGCCCTGGCCCACGGCCGCACGGCGACGTTCATGCCGAAGCCGATCTTCCAGGACAACGGCTCGGGGATGCACTGCCACCAGTCGCTCTGGAAGGACGGGGAGCCGCTCTTCTACGACGAGATCGGCTACGCCGGCCTGTCCGACGTCGGCCGCTACTACATCGGCGGGCTCTTGAAGCACGCGCCCGCGCTGCTGGCGTGGACCAACCCGACGACGAACTCGTACCGCCGCCTCGTCCCCGGCTACGAGGCGCCGGTCAACCTCGTCTACTCGCAGCGCAACCGCTCCGCCTGCGTCCGCATCCCGATCACCGGCAGCAACCCGAAGGCAAAGCGGATCGAGTACCGCGTGCCCGACCCGTCGTGCAACCCGTACATGGCGTTCGCGGCGATGCTCATGGCCGGCATCGACGGCATCCGCAACAAGATCGAGCCGCCCGAGCCGGTCGACAAGGACCTGTACGAGCTGCCCCCGGACCAGCTCGCCGCGGTGCCCCAGGTGCCCGGCTCGCTCGAGGCCGTGCTCGACGCGCTCGAGGCCGACAACGAGTTCCTGCTCGAGGGCGGCGTGTTCACGCCCGACGTCATCGAGACGTGGATCGACTACAAGCGGGTGAACGAGGTCGACGCGGTGCGCCTGCGCCCGCACCCGTACGAGTTCAACATGTACTACGACATCTGAGCCGCCGGCCCTCTGACCTGCGGTCTCGCCGGTCAGAGGGCCCTCTCGGCCACATCTGGGCCACACCGTGTCGACGGCCGGCTTCGCGCCTTGTCCTCAGCCTGCGGCATTGCCGTGCGGTCCGCGTACGGTCGGGTCAACGCGCGACCGCATCACGAGAGAGAACGCGGATGAGGCCACTTCGCTACTCGATCAACGTCACGCTCGACGGCTGCTGCCATCACGAGGCAGGGCTACCTCCGGACGAGGAGTCGATGCGGTACTGGACCGCGGCGATGGAGCGAGCCGATGCCCTGCTGTTCGGCCGGGTGACGTACCAGATGATGGAGTCGGCGTGGCGTAAGCCGGCCGGTGGAAGGTGGCCAGAGTGGATGGGCGAAGGGGAGATCCCGTTCGCCGAGGCCATCCACCGCGCGAAGAAGTACGTCGTGTCGAGCACCCTCGGCGGAGTCGACTGGAATGCCGAGCTGGTGCGAGACGACGTGAGGCAGGCCGTGGAGCGGCTCAAGGCGGAGCCGGGCGAGGGGCTGTGGGTGGGCGGCGTGACGCTCCCGCTGGCCTTGGCAGATCTGCGCCTCATCGACGAGTACGAGCTCGTCGTGCAGCCGGTCCTGGCCGGACACGGCCCGACGTTGCTCGCCGGTCTGCGCGAGCGCGTTCAACTCGAGCTCGTGGATCGCCACGAGTTCCGGTCCGGGGCGGTTGCCCTGCGGTACCGGCCCACGTACGTCACGGCTTGAGATGTTGGTCCTGACACGGGGCCATCCTCGCGGAGGCCGGGGAGCCGCTACCCTGGCGCGCCATGAGACTCCTGCGCATCACGTCCGCCGCCGCGCTCTGCGCCGCGGCGCTCCTCACCGGCACCGCGCCCGCTGCCGCTGCCGGTCCCTGCGCCCGTACGCCGGGCAGCCTCTACTGGGAGGTCTGCGTGGACCGCGGCGACTGCCTCGTCTACGTGTGGAGCACGATGCCGCCGGTGATCTGCGCCTGACAGGCGTGGAGGCGGCGGCGCTGCACTCGGCGGCGCGTAAGTACCTGCTCGAACGGTACGCCCTACCACGTCGCCGAGGCCCGTACGGATCGAGGTCGACGTCGATAGGCCCCTGCACCGCCGGCCACGTGTGGCGTCCGTCATGGGTCACCGTGAAGGGGCCGCCGCGCTCGTCGCCCTCAGGGTCGACGAGGACCACCCCGTACTCGCCCGGACCCCGCGCCTCGATGCTGCGCAGCACCGGCACGAGCGCCCGCCAGTCGTCGTCCGCCACGGGCACAGCGTAGGGAACGGCGGTGCGCGAGAGTAACGCCGTGGAGAACGCGACGCAGACCCTGCACCGCCTCACGTCGTACGAGCCGTCCCGCGAGTGGACCGACCCGATCGACGACCCGCTGATCGTGCAGGACCTCGAGGTCAACGACCTCGACCACCTGCCGTGGTTCTACAAGCGCTACGACGCCTCCCTCCCGCGCGTGCCGCTCCCCCGCGACCTGCCCCGGACGACGGCGCCCGCGGTGGCGGTGCTCGCCGGCACCGCCTACGTACCGCCGCGCGACCTCGACCTCGCGCACCTGTCGCGGCTGCTGCACCTCGCGGCGGGCGTCGTACGGACGAGCGAGCGGCCGTACGGCACGTACCTGTTCCGCGCCGCCGGCTCGGCGGGCGGGAGGTTCCCGCTGGAGCTGTACGTCGCCGTCCCCGGCGGCACGGCTCTGCCCGCGGGCGTGCACTGGTACGACCCCGAGGCGCACGCGCTCGTCCTCGTCGGCCCGCCGCCGCGCGGCGAGGCGCCGGCCGTCGTCGTGACCGGCATCCCGTGGCGTACGGGCTGGCGGTACCGCGAGCGCGGCTGGCGGCACGTCTACTGGGACGCGGGCACGATGCTCGCGCAGCTGCTCGCGGCGGCGGACTCCGCGGGGGTCGCGGCGGCGCTGCACAGCACGTTCCCCGACGCGGGCGTCGCCGCGCTGGTCGGCGCGGACCGCGTCCACGAGCTGCCCGTCGCGGTCGTCGCGCTCGGCGCCGGAACGCCCGCCCTGGAGGCGACGGGCGACGCGGCGCGCGGCGAGGTCGACGCGGCACCGAGGGAGTTCCCGCTCGTCACGACGGCGCAGCGCGCCGGCGAACGCGACGCCCTCGGGCCCGCGTGGGATCGCGGCCCGGCGGTCGAGGTGGCGGCGGCCGGCGCGCCCGTGGAGGACGTCGTCCTGACCCGCGGCTCGCAACGCCGCATGGACCCGACGCGCGGCCTGCCCGAGAGCCTGCTGCGTACGTCGATGGCCGTGGCGCTGCGCGGGATCGACGTCCCGCACTACGTCGCCGTGCACGACGTCGACGGCATACCGCCCGGCCTCTACCGCTGGCCCGACCTGCCCGCGCCGCTGCGGACAGGAGTCCTCCGCGAGGAGCTCTACCGGGTCGCGCTGGATCAGACGCTGGCACGCGACGCGGCGTACGTCGTCATCGCCGCGACCGACGTCAGCGCGCTCGACGAACGCCAGTACCGCGAGGCACAGCTCGCCGCCGGGCTGGTGGAGGGGCGGCTGCACCTGCTCGCGTACGCCCTCGGCGCGGGCGCGTCGGGGATGACGTTCCTCGACAGCGAGATCCCGGGCCTTCTGGGCGAGCCGCTCGACGCGCTGCTGTTCACGTGCGTCGGAGTGCCGGAGTACGCCGGGCGGGCAGGCGGGCTTCCCGGCGCGCCGGTCCAGGTCCGCCAGGTCCCGCCGCGGGACTAGTCGCGTTCGCGGCCGGCCGCGATCGGGGTGCGATCTGCGCTTCTTCGCCGCACGGCCCGCAACCTGGAGCCTTGTCCATCCTGACGGCGTGGTCGGCCCCGGCCTCAGTCGTTCTTTGAAGATCACTACGCGTGAGACCGGCTGCTGGGCTGCAGGGTCGGGCCGACGCGGGTGCGCGGGCGCCGCTCGTCCGGGGTCGACCGGCGTTCTTGTGGTGGTCCAGCGCCAAAGGGGCTCCTGCCCAGCACGATCCAGGCCCAGCGCGAGCCAGGATGGACAAGGCTCCCGGTTGCGAACGTGCCCGGGTGGCGCCGTCACCGCGGGCGGGATCTCGCCGAGCCCTGCTACAAGAGCAGTGCCATGCCGACGGAGCCGGGGGCGGTGTCGGCGAAGCCGTGGCGCTCGTACAGCCGCCGTCCCGGCGGGTCGGCGAGGAGGTTGACGTACGCGCCCGGCGGCGCCGCCGCACGGATGCGGTCGAGCAGCGCGCCGAGGATCGCGTCGCCCAGCCCGCGCCGCTGGTGCGCGGGCAGCACGGCCATGTCGACGACGTGGAAGTACCAGCCGCCGTCGCCGAGCAGGCGGCCCATGCCGGCGACCTCGCCGTCGTCCGCGACGACATGGCAGGCGGCCCAGCTGCCCGGCAATGCGGCGACCGCCTGCTCCTCGGTCCTGGGCGACAGTCCCGCCTCCCGCCGCAGCCGCAGGTAGTCCGCGACGGGAGGCGCCGTCATCACGAGCCGGTAGCCGGGTGGCGCGCTGATCACTCGCCGTTCGCGGCGGCCTGGAGCGCGGCGAGGTCGAGCTTCTTCATGCCGAACATCGCCCGCATGGCGCGCTCGGCCTTGGAGGGGTCGGGGTCGGAGAAGACCTCCTCCATCCCCTTCGGCGTGACCTGCCAGGACACGCCGTACCTGTCCTTGAGCCAGCCGCACTGGACTTCCTCGCCGCCCTCGGTGAGGCGCTCCCAGTAGTAGTCGACCTCGGCCTGGTCCTCGCAGTTGACCTGCAGCGAGAACGCCTCGGAGAACGGGAACTCGGGCCCGCCGTTGATGGCCACGAACCGCTGCCCGTCGAGCTCGAACTCGACCACCATGACCATCCCCGCGGGGCGCGGGCCGGCGTCGGTGTAGCGGGCGACGTTGACGATGCGGGAGTTCTTGAAGATCGAGCAGTAGAACTCGGCGGCCTCCTCGGCCTCGGTGTCGAACCACAGGTTGGTCGTGATGCGCTGGCCCATGACGTACGTCCTCTCGTCCGGTCGATCCTGCACCGGTAGACGCGCCGCGCGCCAGAAACTCATCGGGCACGCCGGGCTCCGGCCGCCGGGGGCCCGGCCGGGGCTCTGGGGGCGGAACGGTCTAGCAGTAGCGCAGCACGAGAAGGACCTTGCAGTCGGCGGCGGCGGGGGCCGCGACCGATGCGGCGATGGCGAGGGTGGCGACGATGACGCGAAGGGACGAGCGCATGGCGGGCTCCTGGCGGGACGTAGGGACCGGACAGGAGAAGGACGCACGACACGGGCCGAAGGTTCAGCACTAGATTCAGCGCGCGCGTCGGGACACGACAACGGGGAGAACGCCATGACCGCGAGCCTGCTGATCGGCGACGTCAACGACTTCCATCCGGTGACCGGCTGGGCGGCGTACGCCGCCTTCTCGCCGGTGCTCATCGCGAAGGCGACGCAGGGCACGTCGTTCGTCGCGACGACGTTCGAGGCGGCTCGCGCGGGCGCCGCGAAGTCGGGGCTGAAGGCGTTCGGGATGTACCACTTCTGGCAGCCCGGTCAGGACCCGGTCGCGCAGGCACAGCACGCCGTCGCGACCATCGGCAAGCTCTCGAACGCGCCCGTCGAGTGGCTGATCCTCGACGTCGAGACGGGCGACGACATGGGGGCGTACCACCAGTTCTGCGAGCACGCGGACGCCGCGCTGGGCCGGCGTACGTGGCTCTACGGCGGGCAGCAGCTCACCGCCGCGCAGACGACGCGGCCGCGGTGGATCGCGCGGTACTTCGACCAGACGCCGAACCCCGCGCACGCGCCGGGCATCGGCGAGGTGCTGTGGCAGTTCGCCGACGCGTACGCCGTCCCCGGCGTCGGCACGGCCGACTGCTCGGTCTACCGGGGCGACGTCGCGCAGTTCCTCGCCGTCGTCGAGCACTGAGGTTTGGTTAGGCTTACCTAAGTAGGTACAGTCGGGGCGTGTTCGCCTCCCCCGCGGCGCTGGCGGCGTACGGCGGCGCGCCGGCGCTGATCACGCGCGACGGCGTCGTGACGTACGCCGGCCTCGCCGCCCGCGTGTCCGCGGCGGCGGCCGAGCTTGGCTCTGTCCGCCGCCTCGTGCTCGTCGAGGGCGGCAACGACGTCGGCTCCGTGGTGGCGTACCTCGGCGCGCTCGCGGGCGGGCACCCGGTCCTGCTGTCGGCGGGCGGCGCTCCGCTGGCGTCGCTGCGCGAGGCGTACGACCCCGACGTCGTCGTGTCCGGCGGCTCCGTCACCGAGGTCCGCGCCGGGTCGGCGCACGACCTCCACCCCGACCTCGCGCTGCTGCTCAGCACGTCCGGGACGACCGGGTCGCCGAAGCTCGTGCGGCTGTCGTACGGCAACCTCCAGGCCAACGCGGACTCGATCGCGACCTACCTCGGCATCGGCGGGGACGACCGCGCAGCGACGACGCTGCCCATGCACTACTGCTACGGCCTCTCCGTGCTCAACAGCCACCTGGCCCGCGGCGCCGCCCTCCTCCTCACCGACCTGTCCGTGGTGGACCCGTGCTTCTGGGCGTTCTTCCGCGAGCACGGCGGGACGTCGTTCGCGGGGGTGCCGTACACGTTCGACCTGCTCGACCGCGTCGGCTTCGCGGCGATGGACCTGCCCTCGCTGCGCTACGTCACGCAGGCCGGCGGGCGGCTCGCGCCGGAGCGGGTGCGCGCGTACGCCGCGCTGGGCCGCGAGCGCGGGTGGTCGCTGTACGTCATGTACGGGCAGACGGAGGCGACGGCGCGGATGGCGTACCTCCCGCCGGCGCTGGCCGAGACGCACCCGGACGCGGTGGGGGTGCCGGTGCCCGGCGGGTCGTTCGCGCTCGAGGACGGCGAGCTCGTCTACACCGGGCCGAACGTCATGCTCGGCTACGCGCACGGCCCCGCCGACCTGCGCCTCGGTCGTACGGTCGCCCGGCTGCGGACCGGCGACCTCGCGGTCGTGTCGGACGGTCTGTACAGGATCGTGGGGCGGCGCAGCCGTTTCGTGAAGGTGTTCGGGCTGCGTGTCGACCTCGAACGCGTCGAGGCCGGGCTCGCGACGTCCGGCGTGGTGGCCGCGTGTGCCGACGCCGACGACCGGCTCATGGTGGCGGTCGAGGGGCGCGCGGACGCCGACGCGCTGCGGCGGTCGCTGGCGGCGTCGTACGGCCTCCCGCCGCGCGCCGTGGTCGTCCGCTGCGTGCCGTCGCTGCCGCGGCTCTGCGGCGGCAAGGTCGACTACGCGGCGGTCCGCGCGCTGTCGGCATCCCCCGCCGAACGTCTCGCCGGCGCGCGCGACCTGCGCGCCGTCTACGCCGCCGTCCTCGAACGCGACGACGTCACCGACGACGACACGTTCGTCGGGCTGGGGGGCGACTCGCTGTCGTACGTCGAGCTGTCCCTCCGTGTCGAGGAGGCGCTCGGCCACCTGCCGCCGGCGTGGCACGTGACGCCGATCCGTTCTCTCGTGCCGGCCGGCGGCCGCCCTCGCCGGGGCCGCAGCGTCGAGACCAGCGTCGTTCTTCGCGCGGTCGCGATCCTGCTCGTCGTCGCGACGCACGCCAACCTCGTCGACCTGCAGGGCGGCGCGCACGCGCTGCTCGCGGTGGCGGGCTTCAACTACGCGCGCTTCCACCTCGCGGGCGGCGCGGCGCGCGTGCGCAACGCCGTGCGCAGCGTCGCGCGGGTGGCGTTGCCGAGCATGGCGTGGATCGCCGGCCTGCTCGTGCTGACCGACCACTACCGGCTGCCGAACGTCGTGCTGCTCAACGGCGTCCTCGGCCGCAAGCCCCTCGGGCCGCGGTGGCAGTTCTGGTTCGTGGAGGCGCTGGTCTACACGCTGATCGCGCTGACCGCGGTGCTCGCGGTGCCGCTCGTGCGGCGGGTGGAGCGGCGGGCGCCGTTCTGGACGGCGCTGGCCTTCTTCGGGACAGGGCTGCTGCCGCGGTACGGCCTCGTCCCCGTCGGCGGCTCGGACAAGTACTACACGGCGCACGTCGTGTTCTGGCTCTTCGCGCTCGGGTGGGTGGTGGCGCAGGCGTCGTCCTGGCGTCACCGCGTCGTCGCGACGGCGCTCGCCGTCGTCACCGTGCCGGGGTTCTTCGAGACCCGGCCGCGCGCGCTGCTCGTGCTGGGCGCCGTTCTCGCGCTGGCCTGGGTGCCGACCGTACGCTGGCCCGCCCGGCTGGCGGGCGTGACGGGCGCGCTGGCGAGCGCGTCGCTGTACGTGTACCTCGTGCACTGGCAGGTGTTCCCGCACCTGCAGCTCCGTTCGCCGCTGCTCGCGACGGCCCTGTCGATCGCGGCCGGGCTGGCGTACTGGCAGGTCGTCACGGTGGCGCTCCCCGCGCTGGCACGCCGGGTCCGTCAGGCCGTCGCGCGCCGCCAGGTCGCGCCCGAGTCGGACGAGACGTACAGGGCGTTGCGGCCGTACGGAGCCCGCGTCGAGTGGCCGTCGTACGCCGCCACGAGGTAGAGCCGCCCGGACGCGGCGTAGAGGCGCAGCTCGCCCGCGCCGCCGTTCCACGGCAGCGTGCGGGCTGCCGCTCGGGGGCGCTGCGCGCGTGCGTACGACGCGCCGACCTCGCGCCAGGTCTTGCCGTCGTCGTCGCTGCGCAGCAGCCGGAACGCGGCGACGCGCTCCTTGGCCGCGATCGACGTCATGGCGCCGTCGAGCCGCGCACGTGTGTTGGTCACCATCGCGAACAGCCGCGCCGGCCGGTCCGGCGCGGCGGTGACGGTGAGGGCGGGCAGCACGAGGCCGGCGTCGCCGGAGCTCCTGGCCAACGGCGCGAGGAGCTTCTCCAGGGACGGCCAGCGCGACCACGCCGCGCCCCAGTCGCGCCCGCGGTGGACGCGGACGGCGGCGGTGTCGTAGTCGGCGGTGAACAGGTACTGCTGACCGGGGACGATCTCGCCGGTCGCGATCGCGACCTGCCCGTCACCCGCCCGGAACGACGGCGGAGCGCAGACGAACGCCGCGCGGCACTCGCGGACCGAGGCGCCGTCGGCGAGGACGCCGGTCGCGTCGTTCTCACCGCTGACGAACGACTGCGTCACGACCCGCGCCGCCGCCGACGGGTAGGCGGGCGGGAGCACGAGGTCGACGGGGTAGGCGTTGACCGGCCCGGCGATCGGTGTCTTGACCCACTGCCCGCCCGCGAGGCGGTACTCGGCGCCGTTCGGCGGCGTGGCCGCCAGCCGCCCCATCGCGACGAGAACGGGCGACCCGGCGGGGTCGACGTAGGCTGCCGCGACGTCCGGCCTGGCCTCCGCGACGACGTCGAGCCCGGCGAACGTCGCGCCGCCGTCGCGCGACACGTACCACCCGTGCGTGGTCTGAACCCAGGCGGTGCGGTCCTCGTCGAAGCCCGGCGACACCGCGACCTCGAGCACCGCGGTCGCGCTCTTCTCGACCGTCCCCCTCGTGGGCCACGTACGCCCGCCGTCGCGGCTGACCGCGAACGCACCGGCCGACGACGCGCAGAGCACGGCGCCGCCCGCCACGCGGACGACGTCGCAGCGGGGCGCAGCCGCCGCTCCCGCAGGCGCGCCGGTGACCGCGCAGGCGAGCGCGGCGGCGACAGAGACGGGGACACGCCGGACGCGCCCGACGGCAGGGAACACCGTCGAACGCGCCCGGCGGGAACGTACGTCCGTCATTACCGGAGACCATTCGGCAAAGGCCGCGTCCTACCTGCCGTTACGCGTTCGCGTACCCCGTGAACCGGTACGCGCCCTTGGCCGGCCATACCCACCAGTAGCGTGCGCACGGGCCACCCGACAAGAGCCTCCCCGGTCGCGGCCCGTGCGGATCCGTTGCCGACGTTGCTGCCGCACGGCACGGCTCCAGGAGCCTTTTCCATCCTGGCTCGCGCCGGGCCTGGATCGTGCTGGGCACGAGCCCCTTCGGCGCTGGACCACCACCAGAACGGCGGTCGACCCCGGACGAGCGGCGCCCGCGCACCCGCGCCGGCCCAACCCTGCAGCCCAGCAGCCGGTCTCACGCGTAGTGATCTTCAAAGAACGACCGAGGCCGGCGCCGACCACGCCGTCAGGATGGACAAGGCTCCAGGTTGCGGGCCGTGCGGCGAAGAAGCGCACAACGCACCCCGAACCGCCCGGGAGGCGGTCGCGGGAACGCGGCGTTCACCCCGCGTCACAGCCAGCCCGTTTCGCCGAGCGCCTACTAGCGGAGAACGCCCATCAGGAACAGCAGGACGAGGGTCACGCCGACGGACAGCGCGAGCGAGCCGAGGCAGCCGAGCCGGTTGCTGAAGAAGAGGAACACGAGGTGGTACCTGCCGCGACCGGCGTGGATCGAAACACCCCGCCGGTACCGCCGGATCTCGTGATCTTGACGACGTTCGTGCTGCCCGGGCATCAGGAACGTCACCAAGATCACGAAAATCGGCGCTGCTGCGAGACCGCAGAACGCGCCTCGCGGCGGCCCGTCGCGTGACACCATCTGAGCGTGGCGGCGACGCAGGAGCCGATGACGGCTCCCCCGCAGAACCCCGCGCGGGAGGGGAGCCCTGCCAAGCGCGGGCCGTTCCCGCTGTTCCGCCGCGAACGCCGCCCTCCCCGCTGGTGGCAGGAGCTCGCGTTCATCGGCGTCAGCTACGTGCTCTACGGGATGGTCCGCAACCACTTCGGCAACCCGCTGCCGGTCAACTGCGAGACCCGGCCGCTCACCGACTTCCAGTCCATCGCCTGCGGGCGGGCGTACGACCTGCTCCACCTCGAGCGCACCCTCAACATCGACATCGAGCACGCCCTCAACCGCATCGCCGTGCACACGGAGTGGTTCGCGGTCTTCTCCAACTACTTCTACGCCCTCGCGCACTTCGTCGTGACCATCAGCGTGCTGATCTGGCTCTACCGCAGGCACCCGCTGCAGTACCGCCCGATGCGCACCGCCCTCTACGTCTGCAACGTCATCGCGCTGCTCGGCTACTGGCTCTACTCCCTCGCGCCGCCGCGCTTCCTCCCCGCGGAGGGGTACGTCGACACGGTGAAGGTGTTCGGGACGTGGGGCTCGTACGCCTCGGGCGACCTCGCGACGACGAGCAACCAGTTCGCGGCGATGCCGTCGATGCACATCGGCTGGGCGCTCTGGTCGGGCCTCGCGATCTTCTGGCTGGCGCGGCACCGGTGGGTGCGGTGGGCAGGGATCGCGTACCCCGTGGTGGTGCTGATCGTCATCATGGCGACGGCCAACCACTTCATCCTCGACGCGGTCGGCGGGGCGATCGCGCTCGGCATCGGCTTCGCGGCGCAGCGCCTCCTGTCCGGCGAGCCGGCGGTCGACCAGTCGGTGGCTCAGCCGCCGCTCACCGACCTCCCGACGGGGTTGACGACTCCGGCGTAGCCGAACGGTCGCGGACGAGCTTCGCGAGCAGCACGCGCTTGCGGGGCGAGAGCAGGTACGGGCCCGTCCACAGCGCGGGGATCTCGGAGACGCGCGGCTCGGGCCCCTCGATCGGGATGTCGCCGAACGTCATGTCGCCCAGCTCCTCGCCGGGCGGCACGGGGGCGTGCAGCGCGGCGAGCTCCTCGCCCGGCCAGCCGACGCCGAGAGCCATGACCGAGCCGAACCCCCCGACGCCGGCGAGCGCGATGACCTGGTACGGCTCGAGGACGAGCGCCAGTGCGCCGGCGCCCGCGATGGAGATGCCCTGGAACGCCTGGATCCCCGTCTGCGCCAGCCCGAACGCCCTGCCGCGTGCCTCGGTCGGCACCGCGAGCATGAACGTCGCGTTGGCGGGGAGCTGGTACGCCAGCCCGACGCCGGAGAGCCCCCACAGCAGCACCGCGCCCCACACCGGCGGGTGCAGCAGCGTGAGGATCAGCGGCACGAACGACGCCGCCGCGAGCGGGCGCATCCAGCGGATGCGTTGCCGCGGCCCCATGAGCCGGCCGATGAGCAGGGCGCCGACGACGAGCCCCGCGGGGATCGCGGCGGTGAGGAAGCCGGTCGCCATCGCGCCCTCGCCGAGCCGGCGCGCGTACGTCACCGCCAGCCCCTCGGGCACCATCGCGAACGCCGCGCCGCTCCAGGCCAGCAGCAGGATCGACCGCAGCACCGGCGTCGAGAACACGACCCGCGCGCCCTCCGCCATGTCGCGACGCAGCGTCACGCGGGCGTCGCGCTCGACCGCGGGGCGGTGCTTGACCCCGCGCGCGATGAACAGCGCCGAGAGCAGGAACGACATGGCGTTGGCGGCGAGCGCGCCGCGCGGCTGCAGGGCCACGACGGCCGCGCCGCCGAGGACGAAGCCGGCCACCTGGCAGAGCTGGTTGGTGATGTTCGACAGCGAGGAGGCGACGACGTAGCGGTCGCCGGTGAGGACGTCCGGCATCGTCGCGGCGCGCGCCGCCTCGAACGGCGGCATGAGGAGCGACGCACCGAGCAGCAGGATGAACAGCAGCCACAGCGGCATGCCGGGCAGCGCCATCGCGCCGACGGCGGCGGCGCGGACGAGGTCGCAGCGCACCATGACCTCGCGGCGCGGCCGACGGTCGGCGAGCGGCGAGAGGATCGGCCCGCCGACGATCCAGGGGAGGTAGCCGACGGCGTACGCGAGCGCCGCGAGCAGGGGGCTGTCGGAGCGTTCGAGGACGAGGATGGCGAGCGCGACCTTCGCCGCCTGGTCGCCGAGCAGCGACGTGACGTGCGCGGCGTAGAGAGCGCGGAACTCCTTGACCGCGAGGACCTCGCGGTAGGTGGCAGGGCGGTCGTAGTCGGTCGATGCCACTACGTCGCTCTGAGGAACTCCGTCACCGCCGGCAGCACGACGTCGGGGGCCTCTTCGTGCGGCCAGTGCCCGACGCCGGGGACGGTGAGCATGGTGGCATCCGGACCGAGGTCGCGTACGACGGCTTCGCCGACGTGCAACGGCAACGGCGGATCGTCCGTCCCCCAGACGACCAGAGCGCGTTCGACCTTCACCTTGGGCAGGCCGCTCCCCGGCTTGTCGCCGTGGAGCAGCGCGGTGACACCGGCCGTCAGTCGTGGGCGGACCGCGGCGCGGTAGTACGACAGCATCGCGCCCCACCGCTCGGGCGGGGTGTAGGCGGCGACGTAGTGCTCGAGATGGGCCGACTGCCCGGGCGCCTTCCAGAGGAGCTCGTGCGTCCGCCGGAGGATCTGCTCCGCCCCGAGGTGGAACGCCACGTCCGGCACGAGCGGCAGGGCGGCCACTCCCATGTACCAGGCGCGCGTGAAGTCGATCTCGCGGTACGGCGCCGCGATGACGACGAGCCGGCGTACGAGGTCGGGCCGGGCGCCCGCGAGGCCGAGGGCGAGGGAGCCGCCCCAGTCGTGGCCGACGACGTCGACCTGGCCGTCGACCTCGTGCAGCACCAGCGCGGCCAGCTCGTCGACGAGCGTCGGGATGTCGTACGGCGCCCGCGCCTCGCTGCTGCCGAGCCCCTTGAGGTCGGGGGCGATGACGACGCGGTCCTTGGCGAGGTCCGCGATGAGGGCGCTCCACGTGGCGGCCGTCTCGGGTACGCCGTGCAGCAGCAGCACCGGCGTCGTCTTGCGCTTGCGCGCCGGACCGGCCGACCAGAGGTGGAAACGCACGCCGTCGACCGCGACCGTACGAGAGGTCGCGCCTGGCACCTCGGGAGCAGTCGTCACGCGTAGAACACCCTCTCCACGACGGCGCGTGCCCGGCGGGTCGCCTTCCGGTACGCGTCCAGGAACTCGACGCGGCTGCCCGCAGGGTAGCCGACCGCGCGGGCAACGCCGTTGACCGTACGCGCGTCGTCGGGCAGCACGTCGGAAGGCCGACCCCTGACCAGCATCAACGCATTCCTTGCCCGGGTCGCCGAGCACCATGCGGCCCGCAGCGTGTCGGCGTCGTCGCGCCGCACGAGGCCCGCCTCGGCCGCCGCGGCGAGGGCGTCGAGAGTGGACGTCGTACGCAGCCCCGGCACGCGCGCGGCGTGCGTGAGCTGGAGCAGCTGGACGGTCCACTCGACGTCGGCGAGGCCGCCGGGGCCGAGCTTGGTGTGCCGTGTCCTGTCCACGCCGCGGGCCAGCCGCTCGGCCTCGACGCGGGCCTTGATACGGCGTACCTCGCGCGCGCTCGTCTCGGGGAACTCCCCGGGCCAGCGGATGGGCTCGACCAAGGCGGCGAAGCGCTCCCCCAGCTCCGCGTCGCCCGCCACGAACCGCGCGCGGAGCAGCGCCTGGGCCTCCCACACGGCGGCGCGGCGCTCGTAGTAGCGGGCGTAGCCGGACAGGCTCAGCGAGAGCGGCCCCTGCTTGCCCTCGGGGCGCAGGTCGGCGTCCACGAGCAGCGGCGGGTCGGGCGCGGGCAGCGACAGCAGCCTGCGCAGCTCCTCGGCGACGGCCTTCGCGCTCGCGGCGGCCTCCGACTCGGGAACGCCGTCGAGGGGCTCGTGCACGAACAGCACGTCGGCGTCGGAGCCGTACCCCTGCTCCCGCCCGCCGAGCCTGCCCATGCCGATGACGGCGATCCGGCAGGCCAGCGGCTCGACCGCGCGGGTCGCCGCGACGAGCGCGGCGGCGATGGTGGCGTCGGCGACGGCGGTCAGCGCGGGGCCCACCTCGTCGATCGTGGCGAGGCCGAGCAGGTCGGCACAGGCGATGCGCAGGACCTCGGAGCGGCGTACGGCGCGCAGCGCGGCCGCCGCGGCCTCGGGGCTCTCGGACCGGCTGACCACCGCGAGCATCTCCGCGGCCAGCGCCTCGGGCGCCCGCGGCGCGAGGTCGGCGTCGCGGGCCACCATGCCCGCCGCCTCGGGCGCGCGGCCGAGCAGGTCGGCGACGTAGCGGCTGGTGGAGAGCAGGCGGGCGAGGCGTTCGGCGGCGTGCTCGGAGTCGCGGAGCAGCGCGAGGAACCACGGCGAGGACCCGAGCGCCTCGGCGACCGTACGGAACGCCAGCAGCCCCCCGTCGGGGTCGTGCGCGTCGGCGAACCACGGCAGCATCACCGGCAGCATCGTGCGCAGGCTCAGCGCGCGGCGGGACAGACCGCCGGTCAGCGCCTCGAGGTGCCGCAGCGCGCCCGCCGGGTCGTCGAAGCCGAGCGCGTCGAGCCGCTCGCGCGCGGCCTCGGGGGTGAGGCGCAGCGCGTCGGGGCCGAGCTTGGCGACGGTGGACAGCAGCGGGCGGTAGAAGAGCTTCTCGTGCAGGCGGCGTACCTCGACCGCGTGCCGCGCCTGCTCCGCCTGGAACTCCGCGACCGGGTCGCCGCGGTAGCCGAGGCTGCGCGCCAGCCACTCCAGGCCCGCGGGGTCGGCGGGGATGGTGTGCGTACGGCGGAGGCGCTGCAGCTGGAGCCGGTGCTCGACCTTGCGGAGGAACCGGTACGCCTCCGCCAGCGCGTCGGCGTCGTCCTCGCCGACGTAGCCGCCGACGGCGAGGCGTTCGAGCGCCTGCAACGTCCCGCGCACCCGCAGCGAGGTGTCCGCGCGGCCGTGCACGAGCTGGAGGAGCTGCACCGCGAACTCCACGTCCCGCAGCCCTCCCGGCGCCAGCTTGAGCTGCCGCGCCGCCTCGGACGCGGGTACGGAGCCCTCGACGCGGCGCTTCATCGCGCGGATGTCCTCGACGAACTCCGGCCGCTCCCCCGCCGACCAGACCAGCGGGCTCACCGTGGCGACGTACCGCTCCCCCAGCGCCAGGTCGCCCGCGACGGGGCGGGCCTTGAGCAGCGCCTGGAACTCCCACGTCTTCGCCCAGCGCCGGTAGTACGCCTCGTGGCTGGCGAGCGTGCGGACCAGCGGCCCCGCCTTGCCCTCAGGCCGTAGCGCCGCGTCCACGGGCCAGAGCGCGCCCTCGGACGTCGTCGTGCCGCAGGCGCGGATGAGGCCGTTGGCGAGCAGCGTGGCGGTGCGCAGCGCGGCGTCCTCGTCGCCGCCGTCCATGGCCTCCGCGGCGAAGACGACGTCGACGTCGCTGACGTAGTTGAGCTCGCGGCCGCCGGTCTTGCCCATGCCGATGACGGCGAGCCGGCAGGGCTCCGCGCCGTCGGGCAGGCCCGCGGCGGCGATCGCGAGGCCCGCGTCGAGCGCGGCGGCGGCGAGGTCGGCCAGCTCCGCCGCGACGTCGTCCACGGCGCACGTGCCGGCGAGGTCGCGGGCGGCGAGGTCCAGCAGCGCCGAGCGGTACGCAGCCCGCAGCGCGTCGAGCTGCTCGGGGCCGTTGCCGGCGGCTGTCACGACCCAGCCGGAGTCCGTCGCGCCGACGGCGGTGAGGAGGCGTTCGCGCAGGCCGTGGGCGGTGGGCCTGCTCGTCCCGAACGTCGGCCGCCCCAGCATCGGCCAGTCCCTCGGGTGCCGCGCCAGGTGGTCGCCGAGCGCGGTCGAGGTCGCGAGCACGGCGATCAGGCGCTGCCGCAACGACGCGTCGGAGCGCAGCGCGGCGCGGAGCACGGCGGGCTTGGCGGTGACCTCGGCGAGGCGGCCGAGTGCGGTCAGCGCAAGGTCCGGGTTGGCGCTGTCGCCCAGCGCGCGGACCACGGCGTCGGCGCCGGCGTCGACGGGGCCGCCGTCCCAGAGCCGCAGCGGACCCTCGGGGCCGAGCAGCCTGGCCGCGCGCGCGACGTCGGCGAAGCCGAGCCGCGCGAGCGCGCCGTCGCCCTCGTACGCCACCCGCGCCATGTCCGCGACGCTACCGGCAGGGAGTGGGGTGCGCGCTTGCGCGCGCGCCGAAATCGTGATCTTGGCAACGTCTGTGCCGCTCCGGCAGCACGAACGTCGCCAGGATCACGGAAGAGCCGGCGGCTACCTGCGGACGGTCACCTTGGCCGAGGCCGTACGGCTGCGTCTGCGCAGCCCCACGGCGAGCCCGGCGCCCGCGGCCATCGTCATGCCGAGGCCGAGCACGACAGCCGGGGAGTCCTCGTACGACATCCCGGTCATCGCGAGCTGGTCTTCCTCCTGCTTGAGGTCGTTCTCGGCGGCGGCCAGCTGGAACTGCTCCTCCTCCTGGTCCGCCATGCCCGCCTGCGGGTTGACCTGCGTCTGGACCTGGGTCTGCGGCTGCGGCTGCGGCACGGGGTTGACGGGGATCGGCGCGGGGACCGGCTGCGGCTGCGGCGGCGGCGGGTTGCCGAGCGGCTCCACCGGGGCGCGCGGCGGCTGCGGCGGCGGCGGGTCGGAGACCCCGCCGCAGTCGATGTGGGCGGAGGTGCCGGCGATCTTGTAGCCGCGCAGCGACGCGTTGATCTCGTTGACGTACCGCCCCTCCTCGAGGTTCTCGCAGGAGTACGTCACGCTGAACGACACCTTCGTCTGCTGCTTGGCGTCGATGTCGAACGACACCCGGGAGACCTTGACCATCGTCGCGGCGTTGTTGGGGTGCAGCGTGATCGTGGCCGGGTCGTCGATCGCCTGGATCAGGTTGACGAGGGTCCGGTCGAGGCCGTCGCTCGTCCCGCACACCAGCGCCTGCCTCGGCTTGACGTCGTTGATGCCGATCCTGCCGTCGCCGTCGCAGTCGGCGCCCTGCTCGGGGGCGACCGCACCGGTCGCCTTGGCCATCCATACGAGGTCCTTGTGCGCCTCGGGCATCCCCTGCGACAAGCCGATCTGGAGGACGCCGGCGGACACGAGCTCCTTGGCGACGTCCTCGCGCTTGTTGTGCGCGTTCTCGCCGCGGATGTCGGTGCTGAACTTCTCGTCCGTCGCGTGCACGATGATCTTGAACGGGTTGAGCTCCTTGCGGAACCCCGCGTCGTGGTACTTCGGGATGTTGTAGCCGAGCAGCGGCCCCGTGAAGCCGATGAGCTCCAGGCCGGTGCCCCGCACCGACTGGTACAGCGCCTCGAGCTGCGGCTCCTGGCCGCTGCCGCCGTTGCCGTCGAGCTTGTTCAGCGCCTCGGTCAGCTTGTCGCTGTCGGTGCTGATCGGGTACAGCCGCTGGTAGATCGGCCGCGGCTTGCTCTCGTCGATGTCCTTGGTGCGCGGGTCGTCGATCGGCACGCTCTGCCGGTCCGGCTGGACGTTGATCTGGCCGACGCCGATCGCGAGGTCGACGTTGGCGCCCTGGAGGCTGTTGGCGATGCTGCCGAGGTTGGCCTTGAGGTCGTCGATGACCGGCTGCATCGAGCCGGAGTTGTCGACGAGCAGGTACAGGTCGATCGGCGTCGGCGCCGGCGGCAGCGTCAGCGTGTACGGCACCGTCTTGCGCTTGCCGAGGTCGAGGTCGACCTCGAAGAAGTCGGGCGAGATCTTGCCCTTCGGGAACGGCGGCGGCTTGATCGTGAACGGCGGCGCGCCCGGCGGCCTGCGGTCCTGACGCGACCGCAGGAAGCGGAACACCGATGCCGGGTCCTTGATGTAGAACGTGCCGTCCGGCGCACCCGGCGCGTCGCCGGCCCTGACCTGGGCGGACACCTGGATGGAGACGGGAGGCGTGACCTCCTCCCAGCCGAGCGTCGGGCGCAGGATCTTGCCGCCGACGTTGATCTTGTCCTCGAAGTCCTGGAAGTCCTGCGGGTAGATGCGCCACACGATCACGGACCCGGCGGTCGGCGTCGTCGTGACGGCGATGTCGCCGCCGGGACGCTGCGCGACGGTGTCGATGGACTGGAACGGCAGCAGACTGCGGATCCAGCCCCTCGTCTTGTGCTTGCGGATCATCTGGGAGTTGTTGCTGAACGCCACCAGCTCGAGCTGGCGGGAGTCACCGTTGTTGGCGAGCGACTCGACGGCGGTGAACTCGAAGCCGTCCTGGTCGAGACCCTCGGGCAGCGAGAACGTGTTGCCGCCGTTGGTGCTCAGCCGCAGCTGCCCGTTGGCCACGACCCACACTCGGTTGCCCGCGGGGTCGTCGTCGTCGACGGAGAAGTACTTGATCTTGGAGACGCCGTTGAGGTCACCGGGGTCGGTGCGGCTCTGCCACGTGGCGCCGCCGTCGGTGGACCGGTAGAGCAGGCCGAGCTCGCGGCCCTCCTGTCCACCGCTGACGCACTCGCCGCTGACGGGGTGCTTGACCGCGCACGTCTCGTCGCGGGCACCGGAGATCGACAGGTACTGGACGTCGAGGTTGGTGCGGTGGCCGCGCATGACGAGCGGCTCGCCGAGCGGCGGGAGCCCGCTGCTGGCGTTCTGCCAGGAGCCGTACGCGCCGGTGGTGCTGCGGAGGACGTGCAGGCGCCCGACGGAGTAGTCGGTGCCGAGGTCCTCGGCGATCGCGAGGAACGCGCCCCGCCCGGTGATCTGGAGGCCGCGGATGAGCGTCGTCTCGCCCGAGGGGAGCGTGGGGTCGGTGGTGTTGATCGCGTCCAGGCGGAGCGAGAGGTCCCAGTCGCAGCCGCCGTTGCGGGAGACGTAGACGGAGTTGCCGTTGGTCACCGCGACGACCTTGGACTCGCCCGGGTGGACGGCCATCGCGGAGACTTCCTGCTTGATGTTCAGCAGGTCGACGTCGACGCCGACGAGCGACTCGAAGTTGGGCTTCGGGAACCGCTGCCACACCCCCGCGCCGGTGACGGTCGGTGCCTTGGGGCACCGGATCGTCTCGACGTCGGCGTTCGCGGGCGCAGTGAACGGGGTGGTGACGGCCAGTGCCGCCACCACCCCGGCCACGCGGAGCGTCCTACTGCGGATCAGGGTCGGGAACCGGGGCATTCGGTGCGCGGACCTCTACTTCCGGGTGTGGATCCTGGGCAATCCGGATGTTACGAGACGGGAGTCTTCGCCCGCCGCGTCCTGGTGCCGTTCGACTTCGTGGCGACCTTGCCGGTCGGGCTGATCCGCTCGGAGGCCATCTCGGCCTCGATCGGGGCCAGCACCTGCTGCAACGTCTCGCCCTCGAGGGTTTCTTCCTCGTCCAGCCGGCTGGCCAGGTCGTCGAGCGTCTTGCGGTGACGCGAGAGCAGCGCCGTCGCCTCGGCCTGGGCCTCGGCGACCAGGCGGCGGATCTCCTGGTCGATCGCCGACTGGGTCTCGATCGAGATCTCGCCGAGCGGGATGTCGTTGCCGAGGAAGCCCTCGCTGGCGTGCGCCAGGAGGCGGACCGGCCCGAGCTCGGGGCTCATGCCGTAGCGGGCGACCATGTCGCGCGCCAGGTCGGTGGCCTGCTCGATGTCCTGCTCGCCGCCGGTCGAGCCCTCACCGAAGATGAGGTTCTCGGCCGCGATGCCGCCCATCGTGGTGACGAGCTTGGCGCGCAGCTGCGAACGGGAGAACAGCGTGGCCTCGGCGTCGGCACCCATCTGCACGGTGGCGACGGCACGGCCGCGCGACAGGATCGAGACGCGGTGCACCTCGTCCGCACGCCCCGCCGCCGCGGCGACGATGACGTGACCGGCCTCGTGGAACGCCGTGCGCTGGCGCTCCTCGACGGACAGGACGCGGCCGCGGCGCTTCGGGCCGTTGACCACGCGGAAGATGGCCTCCTCGAAGTCCCTCGCGGTGACCTCCTGCCGGTGCTCGCGGATCGTCAGCAGGGTGGCCTCGTTGACGACGTTCGCCAGGTCGGCGCCGGTGAAGCCCGGCGTACGGCTCGCGACGAACTCCAGGTCGACGTCCGGCCCGATCGGCTTGCCGCGGGCGTGGATCTTGAGGATGTGGATGCGGCCGTCGAGCTCGGGGCGCTCGATGGTGATGTGCCGGTCGAAACGGCCGGGACGCATGAGCGCCGGGTCGAGGATGTCGGGGCGGTTGGTGGCGCCCATGACGACGATGCCGGCGGAGACCTCGAAGCCGTCCATCTCGACGAGGAGCTGGTTCAGCGTCTGCTCGCGCTCGTCCGAACCGCCACCGCCGCCGCCGGCACCACGCTTGCGGCCGGCCGCGTCGAGCTCGTCGATGAAGACGATGGCCGGGGCAGCGGCACGTACACGAGCGAACAGGTCACGGACACGGGCCGCGCCGACGCCCACGAGGGACTCGACGAACTCGGCACCCGCGACGGAGAAGAACGGCACACCCGCCTCGCCGGCGACCGCCTTTGCCAGCAGGGTCTTGCCGGTGCCGGGAGGCCCGAAGAGGAGAACGCCCTTCGGCGGCGCGGCGCCGAGCGCCTCGTACTTGGCGGGGTTCATGAGGTAGTCGCGGACCTCGCGAAGCTCGGCGACCGCCTCGTCGGCGCCACCCACGTCGTCGAAGCCGATGTACGACTTGCCCTTCTTCGCCTCGCCCTTGCCGATCTTGCCGAACGTCATGACCTCGCCGATGGCCGAGCCGGAGCCCTTGCCGAGCGAGAAGAGCAGCGCGAAGAGGTTGGCCAGGATCATCAGCGGCAGCAGGAACGTCGCGACCGTGCGGACGTTCTGCTTCGTCGACTGCTTGTCGATCTCGTAGCGCGTGTCAGCGGCCTTGAACTGCTGCACGAGCGCGGAGTACGCCTGCCCGCTCGACGGCAGCGACGCGTGGATGGCACCGCTCGACACGTGGTCGTTGGCGGGGGCGTCGTCCGGGAGGTTGGGGTTCTTCGGGAACTCCTGGACCGGCTTGCCGGTCTTCGGGTTCGTCGCGACCTTGAGCACGCCGTACTCGGCGACGAGCTCGTTGTCGAAGTCCTTGATCGTGGCGTTGGTGATCCGGCCCTGGTCGAGGAGCGCCGTGACCTGGTCGAGCGTGACCCGCTCGCCCTTCACGTCGTTCGACGACGTGAAGTTCAGACAGAGCCCGAACGCGACGAACAGCACGACGAGCGAGGCGATGAGCCCCATCATCATGCCGCGACCGCCACCGGCCTTGCGCTTGGCGGCGCGCGCGCGGCGCTTCTGCCGGAACCAGGACTTCGTGAGGTCCTGGACCTTCCGGACGCGAGCTCGGAAGTCGAGCTCAGTCTCCTCGGCCATCGTTCTCCTCGTGTTGCGTTCTTGGCGGTCACTGGCAACAGCGGCGCCCCGCCGCTCGTGGACGGCGGAACGGTGCTTTCGCCGAGGGGCAGGAATTGCTGCTGTTCAGAGCCGTACCGGCTGGAACAGGTTCGGTACGAATCGGGACAGATGCGGGCCGCACACTGTAGCCGACGGGGCCGACGGCTAACAGACCCCCGTCGTGACGAATCCCCGTGTCACGGCGCGGCCCACTGTGGGTGTTCGACGCGGCCCGTTCGCCTCCTGCCGACCGGCCGTTCGGCGTAGTCCCGCCAGCGGCGGCGCGGCGCCGGTCAGCCCGATGTCACCCTGACGACACCCGCGAAGCGTTCGGCGACGGGGCGCCAGGTGGCCTCGAGCTCGGGCCAGCGGGCCTCGACCTCGGCCGCGAGGGCGTACGCGTCCTCCCCGGCCTCCTTCAGCGCCGCCTCGTCCGCGCGTGCCCAGCCCTGGGTGAGCGCGGGGCCGGCCTCGGGGTGGAACTGCACGCCCCACGCCCGCTCCCCCACGCGGAACGCCTGGTGCGGGTACGCCGGCGACGCCGCGAGGTGCACGGCGCCCGGCGGGAGCGTGAGTACCTCGTCCCAGTGCCACTGGACGGCGTTCACGATGGCGGGGAGGTCGTGCAGCAGCGGGTCGGCGGCCGCGGCGGGGAGCAGGTGGAGCGGGCGTACTCCGGCCTCAGGCCCGACCCGGCCGCGGATCACCTCGCCGCCGAGCGCCTGGGCCATCACCTGGCCGCCGAGGCAGACGCCGAGCGTGGGGACGTGGCGCTGGACCGCGTCGCGGACGAGGGCGTACTCGTCGTGGAGCCAGCGGTGCGTGGTGCCGTCGTCGGGGACCCCCATCGCGCCGCCCATGAGGACGAGGGCGTCGTACCCCCCGGGAAGGGCCTTGGGGGGCGGGCCGTCGGCGGGGACCCAGTGGACGTCGAGGTCGAGGCCCGCCTCGGGGAGCCACGTGTCGAAGCCGCCCGAGCCGCGTTCGGCCAGGTGCTCGACGACGAACGCCCTCACGCCGCGGCCCCCGGGAGGCCGCCGCGGAAGTTCCGGCGCTCCCCCGCACGCGCGGGGTCCCCCGGCACTGGAGGTACGGAGCGCGCCGCCCTCATAGCAGCGGGAGGTAGCGGGCCGTCTCGAACGGCGTGACCTGGCGCCGGTACTCCTCCCACTCGCTGCGCTTGTTGCGGAGGAAGAAGTCGAACATCTGCTCGCCGAGCGTCTCCGCGACGAGCTCGCTGCCCTCCATGGCGCGGATCGCGTCGGAGAGGCTGCCGGGGAGGCGTTCGAAGCCCATCGCCCTGCGCTCCGCGTCGGTCAGGCTCCACACGTCGTCCTCGGCCTCCGGCGGCAGCTCGTACCCCTCGGAGATGCCCTTGAGGCCGGCGGCGAGGATGACGGCGAACGCGAGGTACGGGTTGCAGGCGGGGTCCGGCGAGCGCATCTCGATGCGCGTCGACTGGCCCTTCTGCGGCTTGTACATGGGCACGCGGATGAGCGCGCTGCGGTTGTTGTGGCCCCAGCAGACGGCGCTCGGCGCCTCGCCGCCGCTGATGAGGCGCTTGTACGAGTTCACCCACTGGTTGGTGACGGCGGTGATCTCCGGCGCGTGCTGAAGAATGCCGGCGATGAACGCCTTGGCCACCTTGCTGAGCTGGAACTCGCCGCCGGGCTCGTAGAACGCGTTCCGGTCGCCCTCGAAGAGGCTCAGGTGGGTGTGCATGCCGGAGCCCGCGGAGTCCGCTCTCGGCTTGGGCATGAAGGACGCGTAGATGCCCTGCTCGAGCGCCACCTCCTTCACCAGGTGGCGGAACGTCATGACGTTGTCGGCCGTCGTGAGCGCGTCGGCGTAGCGGAGGTCGATCTCGTGCTGCCCGGGGGCGCACTCGTGGTGGCTGAACTCCACCGAGATGCCCATCTTCTCGAGCATCGTGATCGCCTGGCGGCGGAAGTCGTGGCTGTGGTCGTGCGGCGTGAGGTCGAAGTAGCCGCCGCGGTCGACCGGCTCGGCCTGAAGGTTGTCCTTGAAGAGGAAGAACTCGATCTCGGGGTGCGTATAGAAGGTGAAGCCGGCGTCGGCGGCCTTCTGCAGCGCTCGTCTCAGGACCCAGCGCGGGTCGGCCTCGGACGGGGTGCCGTCGGGCATGACGATGTCGCAGAACATCCGTGCGGTCCCCGGGCTTTCCCCCCGCCAGGGCAGGATCTGGAACGTCGCCGGGTCGGGCTTGGCGAGCATGTCGCTCTCGTGGACGCGGGCGAAGCCCTCGACCGCGCTGCCGTCGAAGCCGATGCCCTCGGCGAACGCGCCCTCCAGCTCCGCCGGCGCGATCGCGACCGACTTGAGGAAGCCGAGCACGTCGGTGAACCAGAGGCGGATGAAGCGGATGTCGCGCTCCTCCATGGTGCGGAGCACGAACCGGTGCTGCTCGTCCATGGTCCGGAGCGTAACCGTGACGTGTTACGGCGGCGTTGCGGCGTCGTTCTGTGCAGTCCAGCCGTCGGCCTCACGCGTGGCGATCTTCACAGGACGAGAGGGAGCCCGCCGAGAGACGCCTCTGGCGGACCTGCGGCCCAGCCCCGCCGCGCGACCGCTTCGCTCAGATCGCGAGTGCGGCCACGACCCAGGTCAGCACCATCAGCACGCCCGCGCCGACCTCCACGAGCATGCCGATGCCGAACGCCACCAGCACCCGTCGCGTCGACTCCCACGCCTCGCGCCCGCTGCCCGTACGCCGTGACTCCGCCAGGAAAACGCCCACCACGCCGCCCAGCGGAAACCCCACCACGGGCACCACGAACATCCCCACGATCGCGCCGAGCGCCCCCAGCAGCAGCGTCGAGCGCGGCGCGCGCCCCCCGAGCGACCGGGCCGGCAGCGCGTAGTGCGCCACCGTCCCCGCGACCAGCAGGACGGTCAGCACCGCCAGCACCAGCCACCGCGCCGACCCGTCCGAGCTCAAGACCCACACCAGGCCCGCGCCCCAGATGATCGGCAGGCCAGGGAGGAACGGCAGCACGGTCCCGACGAGCCCGACGAGCATCGCCAGCCCGACGAGCAGCTCGCCGCCGCCGCTCACGAGCGGCCACGCCGCCGGCCGCGACCGCTAGAGGTCATCCCGGCCAGCTCCGTGCCCACGGCGTCCGCCACCGCCGACTCCATCGCCAGCCGGAACGTCGCCAGCAGCGCCTCTCCCGCCAGCGGCTGCAGCCTGTCCAGCGCGTCGCGCACGCCGGGCCACATCTCCTCGGGCTGCCCCGCCGTGACGAACGGGTGCCACACGTACTCGACGTAGAGCCGCACGAACGCCTTGGCGACGGCCGCGAGGTGGCGGTTCATCTCGCGCTGCAGCTTGAGCACGTCCGGCAGCGGCACGCCGAGCTCCACCACCGAGGCGCCCGCGGAGACCAGCGTCGGCGCGGGCACCTCGACGCGGTCCTCGTCGAGCACCCGCACGATGCCGAGCTTGACGGCCTCGGCCAGCGCCGACTCGTCCGCGCCCATGAGCTCGACGAGCGCGGCCCGGTCCATGATCTCCGGCTCCTCGTCGGTCCACGGCGCGACGACCCGCCGCCGGAACGCCAGTGCCTCCGGCCCCGCACCGGCCGGCAGCGCGTCGAGAGCGGCGCGGATCGCACGCAGGTTGAACCCGTCCGCCTGCATGTCCTTGATGAGCTCCAGCCGCGCGACGTGGTCGTCGTCGTAGTAGCCCGTACGCCCCTTCACCTCGGGCGGCGGCAGGAGCCCGCGCGACTGGTGCGCGCGGACGTTGCGCACCGTCATCCCGACGCGCTGCGCGAGCTCGTCGATCGTGTACGCGGGGGCCGATGTGACCACGTTCACACCGTATCGCTACTTGATGTGACACCAAACGGTGTCACATAATGGACCCATGACGACGACCACTCTCCCGAGCACGTTCACGTCCATCGACGACCGGCTGCCGTTCCCGACGCTGGACGAGACCCCGGCCGCCGCGCTGCGCCGCGTCAAGGCGCAGGCGCCGGAGTTCAAGGAGTGGTTCAGGGGCACCGGCGTCCTCGACGCGGTCGTGACCCGCGGCCTCGTGACGCTGCCGTACCCGCGGCAGTTCGCGCTCTGGGAGGCCAGCACCAGCAAGCTGCCGTACGTCTGGATGACCAACCAGATGTTCGTGTTGCAGTGGCAGGAGGACGGGCGCACCAAGACGCTCGTCGCGGAGCCGAGCGACTACGAGCTCGGCACCGACACGCCGTACCTCCGCCACGCCATCGACCGCCTCCCGCTCTCGCAGGAGAAGGCGCTGGACCTGCTGTTCGTCCGCCACGCCACCGTCACCGAGCACCTCGCCCGCCTCGGCATCTCCCCCGAGCAGGTCGACTACCTCGTCTTCGACCACCTGCACACGCAGGACATCCGCCGGCTCGTCGGCACGACGACGCCGCAGCCCGACCTGGGCTACCCCGACTCGCCGGTCCCCGCGACGTTCCCCAACGCGAAGATGATCGTGCAGCGCGTCGAGCTCGAGCACGTCAAGGACGCGCACCCGTTCCAGCAGCGGTTCCACCAGCCGTGGACCTACGCCGACATCGACGAGTCCAGGCTGCTGGTCGTCGACGGCTCGGTCCTCGTCGCGCCCGGCCTGGCCCTGCTGCGTACGCCGGGGCACACTCTCGGCAACCACACCATCGTCATGAACGCCCCCGGCCGCGGCGTCATGACGAGCAGCGAGAACGGCGTCGCCGTCGAGTGCTACTCGCCGCGCTACTCCAAGATCGCGGGCGTCGCGGACTTCGCGAAGCGGTGGGGCTACGAGGTCATCCTCAACTTCAACACCCCCGAGTACGCCTCGTGGCAGTACAACTCCATGGTCGCCGAGGCGCTCATCGCCGACCCGATCCCTGGGGCCGAGCACTTCAAGCAGGTCGTGCCGAGCAGCGAGCTCGCACAGCACCGCCTCGCCCCGCGCATCAAGCCGACGTACCGCCACGGCGAGCTCACCATCGGGCAGGTGAAGACGGCATGACGACCCTCGCAGGGAGCGGCGTCGACAGCCTCTGGGGGTACGGCACCGACTGGCTCTACATCCTCGTTCCGCTCCTCGTCGCGCTCTCGATCGGCGCCCTCGCGGTCCGCCACGGCGAGGCCCCGACCGGCGCGCAGCGCGGCACCCGCACGGTCCTGCGGTTCGCCGACGGGATGGGCAAGGCGACGGGCACGGCGCCGTTCGCGGCCGCCGGCGTCATGGTGATGGTGCCGTTCCTCCTCATCGCCGCGCTCGGCTTCTACTGGGACGTCTCGTGGCACGTCGACTACGGCCGCGACGAGATCATCTTCACGCCGGGCCACACCGCGATCATCGTCGGCCTGCAGGGCCTCCTCCTCGCCGCCGCGGTCACGACGTTGGTCGCGACGTGGACCCGTGCCGACGTCGCGCTCGTCGGCAAGCGCCTCCGCGCGCCCTGGGCCGCCGTCGTCCTCGCCGCGCTCGGCATCGGCGCCGTAGGCGCGTTCCCGCTCGACGAGATCTGGCACCGCGCGTACGGCGTCGACGTCACGATGTGGGGCCCGACGCACCTCGCGATGATCGGCGGCGCGTCGTTCGGGCCGCTGGCGCTGCTGCTCCTCCTGCGCGAGGGCGGCGGCCGGCTCACCCACATGGGCAGGCACCTCGTTGGCATCCTCACCGGCGCGACCTTGCTCGGGATGACGACGTTCCAGCTCGAGTACGACCTCGGCGTCTCGCAGTGGCAGCAGCTCTACCACCCGATCCTCGTCGCGCTCGCGAGCGGCTTCGCGCTCGTCATGGCGCGGCACCTGCTCGGGCGCGGCGGCGCGCTGTACGGCGCCCTCAACTTCACCATCCACCGCCTCCTCACCGCGCTCGTCGTGGGCACCGCGCTCAACCACACGACGCCGCACTGGGCGCTCTACTGGGGCTCCGCGCTGTTCGTGGAGATCGCGTACGAGCTCACCCGCAAGCGCGCGGTCGTCGTACAGGCGCTCGCCTCCGGCGTCGCGGTCACGCTAGGCCTCTCGACCGAGTGGGCGTGGACGCAGGTCTGGGGCAGGCACCCGTGGGACACCGCGCTGTTCCCCGGCATCCTCGTGGCGGCCGTGGCCGCGGTCGCGGCGGCGTTCCTCGGCACGGCAGCCGGCCGTACGCTGCGCGGCACCAAGCCGGGCCTGCCCGCGCCGCTGCTGTGGGTGGCGTTCCTCGCGGTCGTCGGGACGCTCGTCTTCCCGTTCGCGCGCAACCACTCCACCACCACCGCGGTCGTCCGCACGACGCCCGCCGGCGAGGGCATGACGCACGTCTCGATCACCCTCGACGACCCGTCGGTCGCGGAGAACCCGAACTGGTTCGAGACCTTCGCCTGGCAGGGCGGCGGCCTCGTCCGCTCCACGATGGTCCGCGTCGGCGACACCGCCGAGTGGCGCACCGAGGACCCGGTGCCGTACGGCGGCTCGTGGAAGACGATGGTCCGCCTCGCCAACGACGACGTGCTCGTCGCGGCGCCCGTGGCGTTCCCCCGCGACGAGGAGATCGGCGCCGAGGAGATCCCGTACGTCGCCGAGCGCACGGTCGCGCTGCGCCGCGACACCAGCCTGCTCCAGCGCGAGGCGCGCGCCGGCACCTCGGCCGTCCCCGCCACGGTGGCGTACAGCGTCCTCGGCGTCTTCGCGGCGCTGTGGATCTCGTCCATCGCCCTGGCGTTCCGCAACAAGCGGCTGCGCCGTCCCGACCCGGTCGACGGCGCACGCGTCGTCGTCACGGGCGCGCTCGGCGGCATCGGCGTCGCCATCACGGAGGGGCTGCGCGCGCAGGGCGCGACCGTCGTCGGCATCGACCTCGTGGAGGCACCGGACGTCATCGCCGCCGACGTCACCGACGCGTCGTCCACGAAGGCGGCCGTGGAGGAGGCGGCGGCGCGGCTCGGCGGCATCGACGTCGTCGTCAACCTCGCCGGCATCGGCCGTGCGCAGGACGCCGGCGACCTGCCCGACGCCGAGGCGCGGCGCGTCCTGGACGTCAACTTCTGGGGCACCTGGCACGCCACCGCGGCGGCGCTCCCCTGGCTCGTGCGGTCGGGCGGGCACGCGGTCGTGACGGCTTCCGGCCTCGCGGTCGCCAACGTCCCGTGGGCGGCGGCGTACGCCGCGAGCAAGCGGGCGGTGGCGGCGTACGCCGACACGCTGCGCCTCGAGTACGGCGACCGGATCACGGTCACCGTCGTCAACCCCGGCTACATCCGCACGCCGATCCACGAGGTGCCCGCCGCGGCCGGCGCGTCGCTCGAGGGCCTCATTCCCGCCGACGACATGAGCGACGTCGTCGACGCGTACGTCCGCGCCTGCGCCGAGCGGCCCCGGTCGATCTCGACGTCGTGGCGTACGACGCTCTCGCTCGGCTTCGCCCGCCGCTGGCCGGCGGCTGCCGACCGGGTCGTGCGGCGCGGGATGGCGCGGCTGGACAGGCCTGACCCGTCGTTCACGCTCACCGACGAGGAGCTGGCACGCCGCGCATCAGCGAGGGAGTCAGTCGTCCGCTGAGTCGATGCGCAGCAGACGGGGGAAGACGAACCACGCGAAGATCGTGACGACCGCCACGATCGCCGCGACGACCACGGCGAGCGAGGTCGTGAAGACCATCGCGGTCACGAGGTAGAGCGACAGGCCGATGCCGGCGGCGAGCATGAACAGGCCCGCGATGACGAGCTTGTTGGCGGCCTGGAGCAGCTCCTCCTTGATGCCCTCGCGGAACAGCAGCCGGTGGTTGGCGGCCGGCGCGATGAGCAGCAGCGAGGAGATCGCGGCCGTGAGGATCGCGGCGAAGTAGACCTTCTCCTCGTCCGGGGTCAGCGCCGCGAACCGCTGCGAGAACGGCACCGTCAGCAGGAACGCGAACAGCACCTGCACGCCGGTGATCGCGACGCGCATCTCCTGGAGCAGCTCGCCGATCTCGCGGTCGCGGCGTTCCTTCGGGGACTCGGCGGGGTCGGCCTGCGGCGTCGTCATGGTCACGGCGCCCTCGTACCCCCGCAGACGTCCGGGGGAAACAAGTCCAGGATTGCCGCTGATCCGCGCATTCGCCGGACAGGACGGTTTCGCGCTGCCAAGATTCTCGGCATCTGGCCGTATGACGGAGGGGGCGCCATGCGGCGCACGTTCACGATGGTTCTGGGCACGGCGCTCGCCGCCGGTCTCGTCGGCACTGCCGTACCGGCAGGAGCCGCCGAGGGCGGCCGCGCCCGACCCCGGGTCGCGCCGCTGCCCGCGGCCGGCTCGCGAGACGCGCGCGCGGACGGCAAGGTACGCCTCGCGGTTACGTTCGAGCCGGGCGCCGACGCCGACGCGGTGCTCGCCACCGTGCGCGGCGAGGGCGCCAAGGTCGCCCGCCGCATCCCGCAGCTGCGCGTCGTCTCCGTCGAGGTGCCCGCGCTGGCCGCGCCGAGGGTCGCCGCCGCGCTCGCCCGCCGCCCCGGCGTCACCGACGTCAGCCCCGTCCAGGCACGGTCGTACGCCTACGTGCCCGACGACACGTCGTACGCCGCGTCGCAGCCCTACCTCGCCGAGGTCAACGCGCCCGCCGCGTGGGACGTGAGCAAGGGCAACGCCGACACCGCGATCGCCATCGTGGACAGCGGCGTGGACGTCGCGCACCCCGACCTCGCGGGCAAGGTCGTCGCGAGCCACAACGTCGTCACCGGCACCACGAACGTCTCCGACGCGGTCGGCCACGGCACGTTCGCGGCCGGCGTCGCGGCGGCCACCACCGACAACGCCCTCGGTATCGCCGGCGCCGGCTTCGACTCCCGGCTGATCGCCGTCAAGGTCGCCGACAGCGGCGGCTCGGTCGCGACCGACGACGAGGCCGCGGGCATCGTCTGGGCGGCCGACAACGGCGCCGACGTCATCAACGTCAGCCTCGGCGGCTCGACGACCGACGCGACCGAGCAGGCCGCGGTCGCGTACGCGATCGACAAGGGCGTGGTCGTCGTCGCGAGCGCCGGCAACGACGGCGTCTCGGCACAGTCCTACCCCGCCGCCTACTCCGGCGTCGTCGCGGTCGGCGCGACCACCGGCACGTCGCGGGCGTCGTTCTCCAACTTCGGCTCGTGGGTCGACCTCGGCGCCCCCGGCGTCAACATCCGCTCGACCGCGCCGACCGCGGGGTCGGTGATGTTCGACGCGTCGTACGACACCGCGGACGGCACGTCGTTCTCCGCGCCGCTCGTCGCGGGCGCGGCCGCGCTGCTGCGCGCCGCCAACCCGGCGCTCGACCAGGCCGCCGTCGCCGCGGCGCTGACCGACGGCACGACCGGCACGTACGGCTTCGCGCACGGCCGCATCGACTTCGCCGCGGCACTCGACCAGATCGCGCCGGTGAGCGTCCCCTCGCTGACCGCGCCGGCCGACGCCGCGACCGTGTCCGGCCACGTCACCGTCAGCGCGACGTCGACGGCCGACCGCGTGCGCTTCTCGCTCAGCAACGGCCCGTCCGCGTTCGCGAACGTCGTCGAGGGCGTCGCGACGACGACGCTGGAGACGTTCGGCCTCAGCGGCGCGCAGAGCGTCACCGCCGTCGACTGTGGCCCCGTCGAGTGCGCGACCGGCACCGACACCGTCGCGGTCACCGTCGACAACGGCGTCCCGACGATCACCGGCCCGGCCGGCGGCTCGCTCGTCAACACGGCGTCGTTCACCGCGACCGCCACGACGCCCGGCGACGTGGGCGCGGTGCGCTTCCTCGTCGACGGCGCGAACGGCCCGCACGACGCGACGGTGCCGTTCAGCGTCAGCATCGGCACCAGCGCGCTCAGCGAGGGCGCGCACCAGCTGACCGCGGTCATCTGCAACGCCGCCGGCACCCGCTGCGACACGGCGAACCCGTCCGCGGCGGTGTCGTTCACCGTCCAGGCGCTGCACCCGGCGATCACGTCGATCGCGCCGAACCCGTTCTCCCCCAACGCCGACGGCCTCCTCGACGCGGCCGTGGTGACGTACACGCTCGACACCACGCAGACCGTCGTGCTGCAGATCAAGAACTCCTCCGGCACCGTCGTCCGCGGCCCCGGCACGCTGGGGACGTTCGGCGCGGGCACCCGCACGTGGGGCTGGAACGGCAAGCGCAGCGACGGCACCGTCGCGCCGAACGGCACGTACACCGTCGAGATCGCCACCAGCAAGACGACCGACAACGGCACCCTCGGCGGCGCCGCGAGCAAGACCGTGCGCCTCGACACCGTGGCGCCGGGCATGGCGACCGTGAGCGGCAGCGGGTCGACGTTCTACCCGTACAAGGACGGCTACAAGGACACGTTCGCGCCGGCGGTGACGCTCGGCGAGACCGGACGGCTCTTCCTCGGCGTCTACAACTCGGCGGGCACCAAGGTCCGCACGATCGACGGCGGCACCAAGTCCGCCGGCCGGCACTCCGTCGTCTGGAACGGACGCCGCGCCGACGGCTCCGCGCTGCCCGCGGGGACGTACAAGTACGCGTTCACCGCGACCGACGCGGCGAAGAACACCCGCACCACCGGCCGCTACACCGTCTACGTCTCGGCGAAGAAGCTCACCGCGCAGGTGGGCACGCGGACGCTGTCGCCGTACAACTCGATGACCGGCAGCTTCGAGGGCGACTGCTCCGCGCTCGGCACGCCCGCCGTGTCGACGTGGACCGGCAGCATCGCGTACTACTCGGGCTACTACTGCTACAACCCCGCCGACCCGATCAGCGACGTCGCGCTGACCGACCACCGGTTCACGCTGCCGGCCGCCGTGAAGTACGGCACCGTCCGCATCGGCGCCACGGGTGAGCGCGCGGTCAGCGGCTACCCGGACACCGGCCTGCTCATCTACAACGACCCGGCCGGCGCGCTGACCGACTGGGACGCGACGCTCGGCGCGTCGTACGGCACGTACTGGGGTCCCAGCGTCGGCTCGGCGAGCCTGCTCTCGGGGCGGACGCTGAAGTGGACGGCGGCCACGGCCGGCGGCAACTGGTACCACATCCGTTCGTTCCAGCTGAAGTGGGTCTACTACGTGCTCGCGTAGCGCCCGCTCGGCCTCGCGCCGGACATCGTGATCTTGGCTGCGTTCGTGATGCCCGGCACGCAGAAACGCAGCCAAGATCACGACGAGTGGCGTGCCCTGGCGACCGCATAGGCTCGGGGCGTGGCACTCCGCATCGCGCTGGCGCAGGTCGACCTGACCGTCGGCGACGTCGAGGGCAACGCCGCCCTCGTGCGCTCGTGGTCCGCGCTCGCGCGCGACGCGGGGGCGCAGGTGCTGGCGTTCCCCGAGATGACGCTGACGGGGTACCCCATCGAGGACCTCGTCTTCCGGCAGTCGTTCCTCGACGCCAACCTGCGGGCGCTCGACGCGCTCGCCGCGGAGTCGGGCGACATGGCCGTCGTCGTCGGCTACCTCGACCGCGACGCCGCGGGGCCGCGCAACGCCGCCGCCGTCCTCCACCACGGCACCGTCGCTGCGCGCTACTACAAGCACTTCCTGCCCAACTACGGCGTGTTCGACGAGGAGCGGTACTTCACGCCCGGTGAGTCGGTGACGCTGCTCGACGTCGCAGGGACGACGCTCGGGCTGACGATCTGCGAGGACCTCTGGCAGGACGGCGGCCCGGTCGCGGCCGCCGGTGCGGGCGGTGCCGAGGTCGTGCTCGTCGTCAACGGCTCGCCGTACGAGCAGGCGAAGAGCGCGTACCGCTACGACCTCGTCGCCCGCCGTGCCGCGGAGGCGGGCGCGACGTTCGCGTACGTCAACATGACCGGCGGCCAGGACGACCTCGTGTTCGACGGCGACTCGATGGTCGTGGACCCCGACGGCGTCGTGCTCGCGCGGGCAGGTCGCTTCGCGGAGGAGCTGCTCGTCGTCGACGTCGAGCCGCCGCGGCGTACGGCCTCCGCCGAGGTCGAGGGCGACCGGCTGACGGTGTCGCGGGTGGAGCTGGGTCCTCTGCCGCCCGCCCCGTCCGATGCCGTCGCGCCGGCCGTCGCGGAGCCGCTCTCGGAGGAGGCCGAGGTGTACGGCGCGGTGCTGGCAGGCACCCGCGACTACATCCGCAAGAACGGCTTTCGCACCGTCGTCCTCGGGCTGTCCGGCGGCATCGACTCGGCGCTCGTCGCGACGATCGCTGTCGACGCGGTCGGCGCGGAGAACGTGTTCACCGTCGCGATGCCGAGCGCGTACTCCTCGTCGGGGTCACTCGACGACGCGGCCGACCTCGCTGCGCGCCAGGGGACCCAGCACGTCGTCGTGCCGATCGAGCCGATGGTGGCGGCGTTCCAGGAGTCGGTGAAGCTGACCGGCATCGCGGCCGAGAACCTCCAGGCGCGGGTGCGCGGCATGCTGCTCATGGGGCTGTCGAACGAGCACGGCCACCTCGTCCTCACGACCGGCAACAAGAGCGAGCTCGCGACCGGCTTCTCGACGCTCTACGGCGACTCGGCCGGCGGCTGGGCGCCCATCAAGGACGTACCGAAGACGATGGTGTGGCGGCTCGCGCGGTGGCGTAACGCGCAGTCGCCCGGCAACCCGCCGATCCCCGAGTCCTCGATCGAGAAGCCGCCGTCCGCCGAGCTCGCGCCGGGCCAGGTCGACGCCGACCGGCTGCCGCCGTACGACGTCCTCGACGACATCCTCGACGACTACGTCGAGCGCGACGTCGGGCGGGACGCGCTGGTGGCGCAGGGCTTCGACGCCGCCGTCGTCGACCGTGTGATCCGCTTGGTGGACGTGGCGGAGTACAAGCGGCGGCAGTACCCGCCGGGTCCGAAGCTGACGCCGCGCGCGTTCGGCCGCGACCGCCGCCTCCCCATCACCAACCGCTGGGTCGACACGCCGACCGCACGAGGCGTACCGGAGACCGCGCGACCCGAAGGCGCCGCCTGACCTCTGCGCAACCCAGCCTTTCCATCCTGGCTCGCGCTGGCCTGGATCGTGCCGGGCAGGAGCCCCTGTGGCGCTGGACCACCCGCGTCGCCCGACCCTGCGGCCCAGCAGCCGGTCTCACGCGTAGTGATCTTCAAAGAACGACCGAGGCCGGCGCCCACCACGCCGTCAGGATGGAAAAGGCTCCCGGTTGCGTCTCGTGCGGCGAAAAAGCGCAGAACGCACCCCGAAGGGCGCCCGCCGGCCCGCCGGCTACGGCGCGAGGCCGGTGAGCAGGGAGTCGACGTACGCCGCGCACTGCTCGTCGGTCACGGGGTTCTCGTCACCGGCGAACACGACGCGGTACAGCAGCGGCCCGACCACCTGGTCGATCGCGAGGTCCACGTCGATGCCGGAACGCAGCTCGCCCGCCTCGATCCCCGACCGCAGGATCTCGCCGATGCGCGCGCGGCGCGGGTCGAGGATGTGCTCGCGGTAGTGCCTGGCGAGCGTCGGGTTGGAGACGGTGGCGCCGACCATGCACGGCAGCAGCTTCCCGAGCGTCGTGCGCGACGTCGCGAGGACGGTCTGCAGCAGCGCGACGAGCCGGTCGCGCGCCGAGCCCTCCGTCGGGGCGTCGGCGAACGGGTCCGTACGCCGTGCCACCGCCTCGATGACCAGCGCCTCCTTGCTCGGCCACCGGCGGTAGATCGTCGCCTTGCTCACGCCGGCCTTCGCCGCGACGCCGTCCATGGACAGCCGGTCGAACCCCTCCTCGACCAGCAGCGCGAGCGCCGCGTCCACGATCGCGGAGTCGGCCTGCGCGCTGCGCGGGCGACCCGGCGGTCGTACGGCGGCCTCGGTCATGAGCCGACCGGCTCCGCGTCGAGCCCGAGCTCGTGCAGCTCCTCGACCTCCTCGCGCCCCTGCGCGGGGAGGAACAGCACGACGGCCAGCGCCCCGAGCAGCGCGAAGCCCGCGGCCACCAGCGCCACGGTGCCCATCGCGTCGGTGAACGCCACCTTGGCGCCGTGGATCACGCCGGCGGCGTTCGGCCCGAGGGTCTCGCTCGCCACGCGCATCGTCTCGACGAGGCTGTCGGCGGCCTCGGCGCGGCGTTCGGCGGGGAGGGCGTCGAGGACGGGGCGCACGTGCGCAAGGTACGCGGAGTGCAGCAGGCTGCCCAGGATCGCGACGCCGAGCGCGCCGCCGACCTGGCGGGTGGTGTCGTTGACGGCGGAGCCGACGCCGGCCCGGTTGCGCGGCAGCGCGCCCATGATCGCCTCGGTGGCCGGCGCGACGACGTGCGCCATCCCGGCGCCCATGAAGAAGTAGACGAGCCCGAGCTTCCAGTACGGCGTCCCGACCTCGAACAGCCGCAGGCTCGCCAGCGTGATCGCGAGCAGCGTGAGGCCCGACGCGACGACGCGCTTGGTGCCGAAGCGGGCGGCCATCTTGGCGCTGTTCGGCGCGAACGCCAGCAGCGCCACCGCCACCGGCAGCACCCGCAGGCCCGCCTCGAACGCGCTGTAGCCGCGGACGATCTGCTGGTACTGCGTGAGCAGCAGCGTCGTCCCGAACAGCGCGAAGAACGCCAGCGTCACCGACCCCGAGCCCGCGGAGAAGCGAGGGTTCTTGAAGAACTCGATCGGCAGCATCGGGTGGTCGCTGCGCGCCTCGCTGATCACGAACGCCACGAGGATGACGATGCCGAGCGCTCCCGCGCCGAGCGTCTCCGGCGACGTCCACCCCTGGGTGGGGGCCTCGATGATGGCGTACACGATCGCGCTGAGACCCGCGATGGAGAGCAGCGCGCCGAGCGGGTCAAGGCGCGGCGCGTGCTGGTCCTTCGACTCGGGCACGAGGAAGCGCCCGGCCACGAGTGCCCCGATGACGACGGGGACGTTGACGAGGAAGACCGACCCCCACCAGAAGTGCTCGAGCAGCAGGCCGCCGGCGATCGGGCCGATGCCGACGCCGAGGCCGGAGACGCCGGCCCAGATCGCGATGGCGCGGCCGCGCTCGGCGGGCGGGAAGACGTTCGTGAGGATCGACAGCGTCGACGGCATGATCAGCGCGCCGCCGACACCCATGAGCGCGCGGGCCGCGATGAGGTCGTTGGCCGAGGTCGCGAACGCGCTGACGACCGAGCCGAGCCCGAACACCAGCAGGCCGTACGTCAGCGCCCTGCGCCGCCCGAACTTGTCGCCGATGGCGCCCATCGTCAGCAGCAGGCCGGCGAAGACGAGGACGTAGCTGTCGATGATCCACTCGATGTCGCCCTGGGTGGCGTGCAGCTCGTCCTGGAGCGTGGGGATGGCGACGTTGAGGATCGTGTTGTCGAGGCCGACCACGAGGAGGCTGACGCAGAGCACTCCCAGGGTCCACCAGCGCTTCGCGTAGACCTGCTCGGGGGACATGGCGTCCACCGTACCAGATATCGATACGCTACCGTTTCGTATCGGTATGTACGCGGGCGGGCGGAGTGACGCCGCCGTCGTAGAGCGGGCGGTCGCCGAGCGGGGCGGCGAGCCGTACGACGCGGTGCTTGCGGACCGGCTCCGTGCAGTCCTTCCCCTCGCGGCCGCCGAGGTCGAGCGTGACGACGACCCGGGCCGCCTCTTCGACGACCCCGAGCTTCTTGAGGACCGTGCAGGCGGCGACGACGTACGCGAGCTCGAACTCGCTGCTCGCGGGGTCCGACCGCTCGACCTCCCACGTCGCGGCGATCTCGGCCCTCGGAGTGGGGGCCGCGGCGGGCTTCGCCGGCGAGGCGCACGCGGAGATGACCAGAACGGGTACTGCCCAAGCGGGCGCGCGCATGTCAGCATTGTGCGCGCACGGGGACTCCATCGGGAGCCTCGATGACAGACAGGTGGTCACCATGACCGCAACGCTCTACGGCGGCTCCCCCGGCCGCCGCGTCACCGTCCTCGACGTCCAGGCCGCGAAGACCCGCGGCGAGCGCTGGCCGATGCTCACGGCGTACGACGCCCTCACCGCCCGGGTCCTCGACGAGGCCGGTATCCCCGTCCTGCTCGTCGGCGACAGCGCCGCGATGGTCGTGTACGGCTACGACTCCACGCTGCCGGTCACGGTCGACGACCTCGTACCGCTGGTGCGCGCTGTCACGCGCGGCGCGGCGCGGGCGCTCGTCGTGGCGGACATGCCGTTCGGCTCGTACCAGGCGTCGGTGCCGCAGGCCGTCTCGAACGCGGCCCGGTTCCTGCAGGAGGGTCGCGCGCACGCGGTCAAGCTCGAGGGCGGCGCGCGGGTGCTGCCGCAGGTGGAGGCCATCGTCTCCTCCGGCGTACCCGTCATGGGCCACCTCGGGCTGACGCCGCAGTCGGTGAACGCGTTCGGCGGGTTCAAGGTCCAGGGCCGCGGCGAGGCGGGCGAGCGGCTGCTCGCCGACGCGAAATCGCTGCAGGAGGCGGGGGCGTTCGCGATCGTCCTGGAGTGCGTGCCCGCCGACCTCGCGGCGCGCGTCACGGCGTCGCTCGCGATCCCGACGATCGGCATCGGCGCGGGCGCGGCGTGCGACGCGCAGGTGCTCGTGTGGCAGGACCTCATGGGCCTGACGCCGACGCCGGGGCCGCGGTTCGTGAAGCGGTACGCCGACCTGCGCGGCCTGCTCACCGACGCCGCGCAGCAGTTCGCGACGGAGGTCCGCGACGGCGTCTACCCCGCGCCGGAGCACGCGTACGAGTAACCCCCCTTACGCCGGTATGAGGCCCCGCCTACCGTGTGCCGCCCTACTCCCAGCTGGAAGGCACACGCCATGCGCCGGATCCCCTACGCTCTCGCCGCGCTCCTCGCCCTGACGGTCGCGACGCCGTCGCACGCCACGACGTGCAACCTGCTCGTCGACCAGCGCGGCGACGGTCGCTCCACGATCATCCCCGGGATGGAGTCGGACCAGCTCGACATCCTCAGCGCCGACATCGCGTCCGGGTCGACGACGGTCGTCGTCGTCCTGCGCGTCGCGTCACTGGACCCCGACCCGCGCATGAGCGGCGGGGTCAAGTGGGCGGTGGGCTGGGCGCTGGCTCCGACGGGACCGCACTACGGCGTCACGCTACGGCGCCCCACGCTGTCCGGGACGTACGTCGCGGACGCGAGCGGCATCCCCGTCACCTACGCCGTGGACGTGCCCGCCGCGACGATCACGTGGACCCTGCCCAGGACGTCGTTCCCTGAGCTCGCGACGCCGGGCACCGCGACGTTCCAGCGGATCACCGCCTCGACGAGCCCACTGTTCGCCAACGCCGACGCGGCCGCGACGCACGGGACGTACCTCGACCAGACGCCGAGCTGCGTCCCGGCGGCATAGCGAACCCCCCTGACGCCGGGCGGGGGCCCGGCCTATCGTGTGCCGCCCCATTCCCCCCACAGGAAGGCACGCCATGCGCCGGGTCCCCTACGCCCTTGCCGCGCTCCTCGCCCTCACCGTCGCGAGCCCCGCCTCCGCGGCCGGCTGCCCGCTCGTCGCCGACCCCGCCGGCGACGCCGGGTACGGCATCGTCGCCACCCCGCTCACGCCCGCGCTCGACATCGTCGGCCTGGACGTCGCCAGCGGCGACTCGGCGGTGGTCGTGCGGATGAGCGTGCTGTCGTTCGGTCTCGACCCGTCGTCGCTCGGGTGGTCGGAGTGGTCGGCCGGCTGGTACCTCGGCGGCCGGCACTACGGGGTCCGGGCCCGCCACACGACCGGCTACGCCGGCGTCAGCGCGGAGTTCGACGCCGGCAACGGCCAGCCGACACCGATTCCCGTGAGCGTCGACACGGCAGCCGGGACGCTGACGTGGACGGTGCCCCGCGCCTGGCTGCCCGAGCTCGCGACGCCGGGAGCGACGTTCGGGACGATCCGCGGCATCACGGGAGAGGCGTTCACGGCCGTCCGCGACTTCGCCGACGGCGGGGCGACGACCTACACCGACCGGTCGCCGGGCTGCGTGCCGGCTGCCTAGAAGACGATCGACAGCACCTTCGCGAGGACGCCCAGGACAGCTATCGCCGCGGTGAAGAAGCCGAACCACACGCGGCTGAACGTCGTGCCCTCGTAGCGGTGCGCCTGGACGAATCCCGCGAGCACTCCCAGGCAGAGCACCGTGACGGTGAACGAGAGGACGTGTGGCCGCCGCAGGAACGCCCACAGGGAGAAGCCGCCCCAGCCCGCCAGGATCAGCCAGCCGACGATCTTGGCGGGCTCGGCGGCGGACAGCGGCCGCGTACGGGGCTGCGCGAGCGGCACGTCGTGAGGCTGGTGCACCGGGGACATGTCGGCAGGCGGGCGGGGCTCCTTGATCAGAGCCGCAGCGCCGCGCCGAGCACGCCGGGTGCCTCGGCGAGCGAGGGGCCGTACCAGGTCAGGTGCCGCCCGCTGACGAACGCCGCCGGCCGCCCGCCGAACGCCGCCTCGTCGCCCGGCGCGAACGCGTACGGCTCGTCGGGCAGCACCACGAGGTCGTACGGCGGCAGGCCGTCCGGGTCGAAGCGCGGGTACCGCTCCGGCGACGTGGCGAGGACGTTCGCCACGCCCAGCCTGGCGAGCGCGTCCCCCGCGAACGTGTCGCGGCCCAGCGCCATCCACGGCTTCTTCCAGATCGGCACGACGGCGCGGACGCGGGCCGGCGGAGGCGGACCCGGCGGCCACGCGCGGCAGGCCGCGGCGTACCAGGGCGGCGACGGGATGCCGCAGACCGCCAGCACGCGGCCGAGGGAGGTCAGCGCGGCGGGGACCGTACGGGGCGCGGTCACCCACACCGCGACCCCCGCCTCGCGCAGCGCCGCCACGTCCTCGAGCCGGTTCTCCTCCTCGTTGGCGAGCACGAGGTCGGGGGCCAGGGCGAGCACGTCGGCGACCCGCGGGTTCTTCGTGCCGCCGACCCGCGCCACCGCCAGGCCGGCCGGGTGAGAGCACCACTCGGTCGCCCCCACGAGCAGCCCGGACCCCGCCACCGACTCCGTCAGCGACGGCACGAGCGAGACGACCCGGCGTACCGGCCGCGGCACCGCGACAGGAAAGCCCAGGTCGTCGCGCGAGACCCGGCTCACCGGCCTGTTTCTCGTGATCTTGGCTGCGTTCGTGACGGCCGGGCAGCACGAACGCAGCCAAGATCACGAAAATCGACGCCGCGACTACACACCCGTGATCCGGACACCCGCGTGCGTCTTGTAGCGCTTGTTGATCGCCAGTAGCACCGTCGTCAACGCCTCGAGCTCGCGCGACAGCCGCAGCGGCCCCGCGTCGATCCCCCGCATGCCGGGCACCTGCGTCGCCAGCCCGATCACCAGCGTCTTCGCGTCGACGTCGTCGCCGCAGACGAGGATGTCGGTGTTGACCGACGAGTTCGTGCCGAACAGCCGCCGTGCCGACACGTCGTGGAACGCCGACACCACCCGCGCCCCCGGAGCGAGCGCCGCCGTCTGCTCGGCCGCCGACCCCTCCCGTACGTCCACCGGCACCGCCCCCGCCTTGTCGAACGCCATCGGGTTGACGCAGTCCACGACGATCTTGCCGTCGAGCGCAGCCGCCAGGGACGTGACGGTCGCTTGATGCCCTTCGTACGGCACCGCCAGCACGACGACGTCACCGAACGCCGCCGCCTCCTCGTTGGTCCCGCCCCGCACGTCGAGCTCCATCTGCGGCCGCATCGCGCGCGTCTCCTCCGCGGCCTCCGACGCCCGGGTGACGTCGCGCGACCCCAGCACCACCGCGTGACCCGCGATCGCGAAGCGCAGCCCGAGCCCCTTCCCCTGCGGGCCCGTGCCACCCAGGACACCGATGCGAAGACCCTCCAGCGTGACGACCTGGCCTCCGGGGATGACGGTCACAGCGCCTCCAGCGCGGTCGCGACCCGGTCGGCGACGACGTCGACGATCCGGGGGTCGAGGTTCAACGGCTCGGTCAGCACCCACGGCACGGCTCCGTGCTCGGCCGCCGCGGCCTCCAGCGCCGACGGGATGTCCGTCGTCGTGTGGGCGCCCGGGTAGAGGAAGTACGGGTGCACGACGACCCGGTCACAGCCGGCCGCGACGAGGGCGGCGTACGCCTCGGCGATGGTCGGCCGGGCGATCTCGAGGAACGCCGCCTCGACGGCGTGCGCGGGCACGCGTTCGGCCAGGGCGGCGGTCACGGCGACGAGCAGGTCGTTGGCCGCGGAACGTCGCGATCCGTGCCCTATGACAAGCAGGCCAAGACGCCCGGGTGCCGAACTCATCTCCACAGGGCCGATCTTGCCGTCTTGCACGCCTCCCCGCTGCGGGTGGAATTGTGTAACACGGGCAGGAAGAGCCCAGAACGTGCCGAACGGAGACCTTGAACGGGCATACCACCCGCTCACGAAAGGAACGGCCATGCTGGGGCGCCGCGACGAGACGCAGGGCGACATGCCCCGTCGCCGTACGCGCGCTGCCCTGGGCCGGACCCCCCGCACGGACTCCGAGCGCATCGCCGCCGTGGCGCACGACGCCCACGTGCCGGTCGAGGAGGTCCTCAAGGACGTCGCCGACTTCCGGCTCGCGCTCGAGACCGACATGATCATCGCCGCCGCCGCGGCCGACGCCGGCGCGCCCGACCTGCTCGCCGACGTGGTCGACGAGGAGCGGCTGGAGCTGGCGACGTTCCACGACCGCCTCCTCGAGCGCCTCGCCGACGCCGCCGCCGACGACGAGCTCGCCGTCCGCCGCGCCCGCAAGGCGCCGCGCGCAGGGCGTGTGTCGCGGTTCGTCGCGGTCGCCGCGGCCGCCGTCGCGGTCTTCGGCGCCGGCCGGGCGATGACCGGCGACCCCGCGGGCGTCGGCGCGACCAGCAACGTCGCCGCGATCCAGACCGCCAACCAGCAGTACGCCGACCTCTCCAGGGCCGTCAACGGCACCTCGCGTACGTCGGTCTCCGATGCCGCGCAGCAGCTGCACGACACGCTCGAGCAGCTCATCAGCGACCACGCCGGCGACCCCGAGGTCGCCCACCGGGCGGCGCAGCTGCTCCTTCAGGAGATCTCGCTGCTCCGCCAGACCGACCCCGACGGCGCCAGCCACGTGCTCGCCCAGGCCCGCACGCTCGTCACCATGCTCGAGCGGGCCGCGCCGCCCAAGGTGCTCAAGTCCGTGCAGCCTGTGCTCGACGCCGCCGCGCCCCCGAAGCCGCGGACCAAGCCGAAGGCCTCCGCGTCCCCGACCCAGTCGCCGACGCCGAGCCCGACGCCCTCGCCGAAGGCGAGCGCCTCCGCCACGGCCGACCCGGACGGCAGCAACAACCCGCTCGACAACGCCCCGTAGCACCCGCCCCGCAGGGACGTCGTATGACGCTGCCCTCGGCTTGTTGCGAATCAGTGGCAACTACGGGACATCCGCATTAGTGTCGGGGCGTGCCCCTGACCCGAGGCGTGCTCGTGCTGCTCGCCGTCGCTCTCGCCGGGTCCGCCTGCGCGACGGGCGGGCCCTCCGACGCGTCCGACGACGGCCGGCTGCGCGTCGTCACCACCGTCGCGCCGATCACGAGCATCGTCGCGACCGTCGGCGGCGACCGCGTCCGCGTGACCGGGCTCGTCCCCGAGGGCACGAACTCGCACACGTTCGAGCCGCCGCCGAGCGCCGCCGAGGTGCTCAGCGTGGCCGGCCTCATCGTCGTCAACGGCCTCAAGCTCGAGGACCCCACGAGCGAGCTCGCCACCGAGAACAAGAAGGACGACGCCAAGATCGTCGCGCTCGGCGACCGCGTGCTGCCGCGCGAGGACTGGATATTCGACTTCTCGTTCCCGGAGAAGGACGGCAAGCCCAATCCGCACCTGTGGACCGACCCGAAGTACGCCGTGCGCTACGCCGAGGTCGTCCGCGACGAGCTGGCCGCCGCCGACCCCGAGGGGAAGGCGTCGTACGACGCCGGGCTGGCGGAGTTCACCGCCTCGGCGAACGCGCTGTCGCAGGCGATGGAGACGGCCGGCCGTACGGTGCCGCGCAAGGACCTGCTGACCTACCACGACGGGTACGCCTACTTCGCCCGCGACTACGGCTGGCGGGTCCTCGGCGCGATCCAGCCGTCGTCGTTCGAGGAGCCGTCGCCGCGGGAGGTCGCGCGCCTCATCGACCAGGTCAGGGACCTGAGGGTCCCCGCCATCTTCGGCTCCGAGGTGTTCCCCTCGCCGGTCCTCGCGCAGCTCGGCAAGGCGACGGGCGCGCGGTACGTCGACACCCTCCGCGACGACGACCTGCCGGGGAAGCCGGGCGACCCCGAGCACTCCTGGCTCGGCCTCATGCGCGCCAACTTCGTGACCATGGTCGAGGCGCTCGGCGGCGACGCGAGCGCCGTCAAGGCCGTCCCCCTCCCGACCCACGACCGAGACCGCGCGGAGTACCCGCAATGAACTCACCCCACGACGCCGCTCGCTGCGCTCACGCCGCCGCGGGGGCCCCGAGATGAGCACCCTCCTCCGCCTCGACGGCGTCAGCGCCCGCTACGACGGCGAGCCCGTCCTGCGCGACGTCAACCTCGACGTCTACGCCGGCACGTTCACCGGCGTCGTCGGCCCGTCCGGCTCGGGCAAGACCACGCTGCTGCGCGTCCTGCTCGGCACCGTCAAGCCGTCCAGCGGCACGGTGCACCGGCCCAAGGGCGTCGCGGTGTCGTACGTCCCGCAGCTCGAGACCGTCGACTGGAACTTCCCCGTCACGGTCGAGGAGTGCGTGCTCATGTCGCGTACCGGCCGCGCCCTCCCCTGGCCGTCGAAGGACGAACGCCGTGAGGTCGCGCGCGTCCTCGACCGGCTCGGCATCGGCGGCCTCGCCAAGCGGCACATCAGGCAGCTCTCCGGCGGCCAGCAGCAGCGCATGTTCATCGCCCGCGCGCTGCTCCGCCGCCCGACACTGCTGCTCATGGACGAGCCGACGTCCGGCGTCGACGTCGCGACGCGGCACGAGATCCTGCACCTGCTCGCCGAGCTCAACGACGAGGGCATAGGCATCGTCCTGACCACCCACGACCTCAACGGCATCGCCGCCCACCTGCCGCACCTCGTCTGCCTGCACACGTCCGTCATCGGCGTCGGCGCGCCCGCCGACGTGCTGACGCCGGAGGTCCTGGAGAAGACGTTCGGCGCCAAGATGGACGTGCTGATCCACGGCGGGATGCCGGTCGTGGTCGACTCGTACTCCCACGCTCCCGTGGTCCCCTCGCCCCGCCCCGCCCCCGCAGACCGATGAGCCCACCCCGCGACGCCGCTCGCTGCGCTCGCGCCGCCACGGGGGCCCCGGCATGAGCGAGCTGCTCGACCCCTTCGCGTACGCGTTCTTCACCCGCGGCCTGCTCGTCGCGACGCTGTCCGGCGCGCTGCTCGGGCTGGTCGGCGTCTACATCACGCTCAAGGGGATGTCGTACATCGGCCACGGCCTCTCCCACGCGATCTACGGCGGGTTCGCGGCGAGCACCATCGTGTCGTTCAACTACTACGTCGGCGCCGGCATCTGGGGCATCGCCTCGGCCCTGGCCATCAACGGCGTCTCGCGCCGCCGCAAGATCGGCGCCGACGCGGCGATCGGCGTCATCACGACGGCGTCGTTCGCGCTGGGCGTGGCGCTGCTGCGGATGTACGGCGCCCGCGGGAAGTCGTTCGACGCGGCGCTCTTCGGCTCCATCCTCGGCCTGTCCGACGCCGACGTCGTCGCGGTGCTCGTCGTCACGGTCGCGGCCGGTGCGCTGGTGTTCTTCCGGTACCGCGCGCTGCTGTTCACGACGTTCGACCCCGAGGTCGCGGACGTCTCCGGCGTCTCGGTCGCGCGCACCGACGCGCTGCTGACGACGGTCCTCGCGCTCGCGATCCTCGTCACCCTCAACGTCATCGGCGTCACGCTCGTCGCCGCGATCCTCGTCATGCCGCCGGTCGTGGCGCGGATGGTGACGGACTCGTTCACGCGGATGCTCGTGGTGTCGACGGCGGTGGGGGCGTTCTGCGGGTTCGCCGGCATGAACCTCAGCTACCACCTCGACGTCCCCAGCGGCACGATGATCGTGCTCACCGGCGCGACGATCTTCACGCTCACCTTCGCGGCCACGGGGCTCCGCGGCCTGCGCCGTACGGCCTCCCTCGACGCGGCATGAACGCCGAGGAGACCGCGCTGCTCCGTGCCCTCTTCGAGGGGACGCCGTTCGACGACGAGGTCGTGGAGTTCGCCGGCGCGCTCGGCACGGCGCCGCACGAGGCCGGTGGCCTGCTCCTCGTCGGCACGCCGGACGAGGAGCCGTGGCACTTCGCCGCGCACCTCACCGACGAGGCGTCGTGGGCCGGCCGCGACGAGCTGACGCCGACGCTCGTCCGCTGGCAGGTGCCGCCGAACGCTCCGGCGCACCTCGCCGTGGACCTCTCGCGGCTCCGCGAGGCGCGACCCAAGGAGACGCTGCTCGTCGTCTCCCCCGCCGCCGCACCCGAGCGCCTGCTCGACGACGTGTCGTACGCCCGCAGGAAGGGCGCCCAGGTCCTCGCCATCGAGACCGGCGACGCCGACCTGCGGGGGCTCGCGCACGAGTCGCTGACGGTGCCGGCGCACTCGTACCTCGACGTCGTGCAGCACGTCGTCTCGGCGACCGCGCCGCAGGCCCGGCGCCGCTCCGTGCGCGAACGCCTCGGCCGCCTCCTCGACGGCCTCCAGGGCGCCCCGCGCCCGCCGCGCTAGGTGGTGGTGTCCTGGGCGGCGTCCTGGGCGGCGGCCTTGCGCCGGACGACGACGACCGCCCCCACCGCGCCCGCGACGACCAGCCCGGCGAGGACCAGCGCCATCCCGCCGCCACCCTCGGCGGGGCCGACGGTGAAGCGGCGTACGACGACCTCCTGCTGCGCGTCGGGGTCGAAGTTCGGCGTGACGGTGAGCGTGTGCTCCCCCTCGGTCACGGGGACGTCCAGCACCAGCTGGTCACCGGGGCGTACGGACAGCGTGCTGAAGATCCCGCCGACCGTGCCGGTGGCGTCGACCGGCTTCCCGTCGAGGTCCAGCCGGAACGCCGCCGCGGCGTCCCCGCCCTCCCCCACGAGCACGACCCGCACCCGGTCGCCGCTGACGCGGCCGCCCTCGGCAGGCGACGCGACCCGTACGGTCGCGGGCGCGTGCGCCGCCGCCGGCCCGGCAAGGGCCAGGATGGTGGCAGCGAGGGCGAGGGTACGGCGCACGAGAACGATCGTGGCACGAAACCTGTCACACCCGTCGTTGACAATGAGTCGTCGATCCGAGGAGGACGTGTGCGGACGAGATGGACCGGTACGGCCGGCGCGCTGCTGGCGCTGCTCGCGGTGACGGCGTGCAACGGTGACGGCTCCCCGAGCGCATCCGAGTCGCCCTCGGTGACGCCCTCGTCCGTGCCGACGACGACGCTCGCGACGACGGAGCCCACCGCCTCGGCGACGCCGTCCTGGCCGGCCGGCTGCGCCTCGCCCATGGCCCTGCCCGCGGGCGCGACCGTCATCACCGCCACCGTCTCCGGCGGCAAGGTGACGCCGCCGCGCAAGACGTACGACGTCAAGCTCAGGTCGATCGTCCGGCTCCTCGTCACCGCCGACGTCGCCGACGAGGTCCACCTGCACACGTACGACAGGCACGCCCCCACCAAGCCCGGCTGCCCGGCGGTCATCGACTTCGAGGCCGGCATCCCCGCCAGCGTCGAGGTCGAGCTCGAGGACGCGGGGCTCCACCTGTTCCAGGTCAGGGCGCGGTAGCGGTGATCGAGGTCCTCGCGCACGGCGTCGGCGGCCGCACCGACCTGCCGGTGCCGTTCTGGATGGCGCTGTACGGCGCCGGCATCGCCGTCGTGCTCTCGTTCGCGGCGCTGGGGTTCCTCTGGCCGACGCCGCGGCTGCGCGAGGACAAGGGGCGCGCGCTGCCCGGCCCGGTGGCGGCGTTCCTCGGCTCGCCGGTCCTGCTCTGGGTGCTGCGGGCCCTCGTGCTCGCCGCGACGCTCGTGCTGGTGGGAGCGGCGTTCCTCGGGGCGCCCGGCGAGGAGAGCAACCCGCTGCCGTTCTTCCTCTACGTCATCTTCTGGGTCGGCCTCGTGCCGGTGTCGCTGCTGTTCGGGGCGTTCTGGCGCGCCGTCAGCCCGCTGCGCACCATCCACCTGCTCATCTCCCGCGCGTCCGGCAGCGACCCCGAGGAGGGGCTGCGTGAGCTCCCGCCCCGGCTCGGCTACTGGCCCGCCGTCGCGGGCATCGCGGGCTTCCTCTGGCTCGAGCTCGTCGCGCCCGACCGCAGCGCCCCGCGGATGCTCGGCGTCGTCCTCGTCGTCTACGGCGCCGCCCAGCTCGTCGGCGCGTCGCTGTACGGCGCCGGCTGGTTCGCCCGCGCGGAGGCGTTCGAGGTCTACTCCACGCTCATCGGGCGGATGTCGCCGTTCGGCAGGCTGCCCGACGGGCGGCTCGCCCTGCGCAACCCCCTCGGCGGGCTGGCCGGCATCGTCCCCGAGCCCGGGCTCGTGGCGTTCGTCGTCATCCTGCTCGGCTCCACGGCGTTCGACGGCGTCACCCGCTCGCAGTGGTGGACGTCGCTCGCGGGCGACGCGACGGGCTGGGCCGCCGTGCCGATGGGGACGTTCGGGCTGGTCCTCTGCTGCGGGGTCGTGGCGGTCACGTACGTCGTCGCCACCCGCGCCGCGGGCCGCCCCGCGCGCGCCGACGGCGAGCCGCTGCCGGGGGCGTTCGTGCACTCCGTCGTGCCCATCGCGATCGGGTACGCCATCGCGCACTACTTCTCGCTGCTCGTCCTCGAGGGCCAGCAGGCGTGGATCCTCGCGTCGGACCCGTTCGCCAACGGCGCCGACTGGTTCGGCACCTCCGACTGGACCATCGACTTCACGCGCGTCTCGGCGCGCACCATCGCGTCGACGCAGATCGGCGCGATCGTCGTCGGGCACGTGCTCGGCGTCATCGCCGCGCACGACCGGGCGATCTCGCTGTTCAAGGGACGCGCGGCGGTGAAGGGTCAGTACCCCCTGCTGGCGGTCATGGTGGCGTACACCCTCGGGGGCGTCGCGCTGCTGCTGGGCACCTGATGCCCGTCACCCTCGCGCACGGCGGCGGCATCCCCGAGGCGCTGACGGTCATCGTGCCGCTGGCGCTGGTCGTCGTCATGCTGCGCCTCGGCGCCAAGAAGATGCCCCCCGAGGACGAGCCGCCGGAGCCCCCGGCCGACGCGCCCCCTCCCGCACTCCCTCCGGACTGACCCGCACGGCCCCGCCGCCACCGTTCTTCGAAGATCACCACGCGTGAGACCGGCGGTGTGGACTGCAAGGAACGAGCCGCCGTCCGACCGACTCAGCAGGCGATGGCGCCGGTCTTGACGCCGGGGTCGAGCGGCACCTCGACGGTCTCGGTGATCGTGCTCTTGCCCGGTACCCGCTGCGACAGGAACTGGAACGGCGGCTGCTGGTCCCCCGTCCCCGACACCCGCTGGATCCGGCACTTGCCGTGACCCGGCTTGCTGCCTTCGTTCGTCACCGACACCGTCACCCGCGCCTTGTCGCCCGCCGTCTCCGACGACACGACCTTCGCCGTGAACGGCCCCACGCCCCGTACCGACAGCCACAGCAGGAACGCCAGCAGCACGAACCCGCTCAGCAACGCCACCATGACCGTGCCGTGGGACTGCGACGGCGACGGGGCGGCGGGTCGCGGCAGCGCCAGGTCGACGTCCTCGCCGGTGGCACCGAACGGCGTCTCGCACCGGACGCACACCTGCAGGTCGCCGCGCCGGGGCGTGCCGCAGCGGGGACAGCGTTCGAGAACGGGCATGCCGACATCGTACGGTCCGCGCGCAAAACCGCTGGACGGCCGTCGCCGCGCCGGTAGCCTCCGGACCCGACATGGCCGCCGACCCACCAGACCCACCGGACCCCGCCGACCCCCCGGGTCATCAGTCCGACACCGACCCGTCGGCGATCGAGGCCGGGGTCGCCGCCACCCCTGGCAGGGCCGGCGTCCTCGGCCTCCTGCGCGGCCTCGCCATCGACTTCTCGCCGCTGCGCACGTCGCGGGAGTTCCGGCTGCTGTGGACCGGCCAGGTCGTGTCGTTCCTCGGCTCGCAGATCACCTACGTCGCCCTGCAGTTCCAGGTCTACGAGCTGACCCGCTCGACGTTCCTCGTCGGCCTCATGGCGCTCTGCGAGCTGGTGCCGCTGCTGACGATGGCGTTCGTCGGCGGCGCGCTCGCCGACGCGGTGGACCGCCGCAAGCTGGTGCTCGTCACCGAGGCGCTGCTCATGCTCGTGCCCCTCGGCCTGTTCCTCAACGTCGCCGTCGGCGAGCCGCGCGTCTGGCCGCTGTACGCCCTCGCGGCGTTCGCCGCGGCACTCGACGGTCTCGGCCGCCCGTCGCTGTGGGCACTGATGCCGCGCCTCGTCACCAAGGAGCAGCTCCCCGCCGCGACCGCGCTGCACAGCCTCTACGTCAACCTCGGTGCCGTCGGCGGCCCCGCCACCGGCGGCCTCATCGTCGCGGCACTCGGCCTGCGGGCGACGTACGCGCTGGACATCGCGACGTTCGCGTTCTCGCTCGTCACGATCGCCGCGATGAAGGCGACGCCGCCACCCGACGACGCCGAGCGGCCGAGCCTGAAGGGTGTGATCGAGGGGTTCCGCTACGCCCGCAGCAGGCCGGTCCTCATGGGGACGTACCTCATCGACTTCAACGCCATGATCTTCGGGATGCCGACGGCGGTGTTCCCGGCGCTGGCGTTCGAGCGGTTCGCGCACCACGGCCTCGAGCCCGCGACCGTCCTCGGGCTGCTGAACGGCGCGCCGTACGCCGGCGCCCTCCTCGCCACCGCCACCAGCGGCTGGGTACGCCGCGTCCGCCGCCACGGCGTCGCGATCCTCTGGTCGGTGGTCATGTGGGGCGTCGCGATCACGGCGTTCGGCTTCGCGACGTCACTCTGGGTCGCCATGCCGCTGCTCGCCGTCGCGGGCGCGGGCGACTTCGTCAGCGCGACGTTCCGCTCCACGATCTGGAACCAGACCATCCCCGACGCCATCCGCGGCCGCCTCGCCGGCATCGAGCTGGCGAACGTCGCCAGCGGCCCGCTCCTCGGCAACGTCGAGGCCGGCGCCGTCGCGCGCTGGCGCGGCGCGCAGTTCTCCATCGTCAGCGGCGGCATCGCCTGCCTCGTGGGCGCGGCGCTGCTGGCCTGGCGGATGCCGGAGTTCGTGCGCTACAAGTCCGAGTACGGCGGCGAGACCTAAGCGGGCTCGAACACCACCCGCCGCGACGCGACGTCGGCCTCCCGAAGCCGCACCCGCACCTTCTCCCCCAGCGGCGCCGATCCCATCAGCCGCGCCCGCACCGCGGGGTCCGCGACCTGCACCATGCCGCCCTTGTCGTCGGTGTCGGTGACCACCGCCTCGAACGTCTCCCCCACCCGCCGCGCCAGCACCGCCGCCTCGAGGTAGTCGAGCACCGCGCGGTCGAGCTCCCGCTCCCGCCGGTCGGCGGCCGCCATCAGGCCCGGCAGCTCGGGCAGCGACGCGCGGCACCAGTCAGGCACCGGCGACCCCGACGACAGCGCGAGCACCACCTCCGACACGAAGCGGTCGGCCAGCCGCCGCAGCGGCGCCGTGGCGTGCGCGTACGGCGCCGCGATCGCGCTGTGCTCCGAGACCTCCGGCGGCGCGCCGTCGAACGCCGCGTACCCCGCTCCCCGCAGCAGCGTCGTCGTCACCGTCAGCAGCGCGGCATGCGCCGGCGCCGCCGGGTCCAGCGTCCGGACGAACGCCGGGTACGCCATCCCCTCCGGCCACTCACAGGCCAGCGCGACAGCGCTGCGCCGCAGGGTCTCCACCGACCGGGGGTCCGGCGGCGGCATCGTCCGGAGCAGCCCGACCCCGCCGTCGAGCATGATCCGCGCGGCGGCCATGCCTGTGAGCAGCGAGACCTGCGCGTTCCAGCTCTCCACCGGCAGCGGCGCGACGAACGCCAGGTCGTACCCCCCATTGGACGTCACGATCTCCTGCGCCGGCGTCGGCAGCGAGACGCCCCCGCGCGCGACCTCCGCCTCCTGACGCAGCAGGCCGACCTCGCGGAGCAGCACCAGCGGCTCCTCCGCGGTGCCGTCGTCGAGCGCGCGCTGCACCGCCGGGTAGTCGAGCTGGGCGCGGCTGCGTACGGTTGCCCGCTCCACTCGCACCGACTCGACGGCCGCTGACGCGTCGAGGTCGAACGTCCACAGCACCGCCGCGCGGTCCGACCCCGCGAGCAGCGACGCCGCGCCCTCGCTCAGCTCCTCCGGGTACAGCGGCACCCGCCGGTCCGGCGCGTACAGCGTCACCCCGCGCGCCCGGGACTCCGCGTCCAGCGCGCCGCCGGGCGCGAAGAACGCCCCCGGGTCGGCGATCGCGTAGGACACCCGGTAGCCGGCGCCGCGGCGTTCGGCGAAGTACGCCTGGTCGAGGTCCCTGCTGCCGGGCGGGTCGATGGTGACGAGCGGGACGTCCGTACGGTCGGGCCGAGCCCCGCCACCCGGGCCCGCGGCGGCCGCCGCGGACGCCTCGGCCAGCACCACCGAGGGGAACGTCTCCGGCAGCCCGAGCTCGCGCCGGATCGCCGCGAAGCCGGCCGTCAGCTCGGCGGCGCGCGGCGCCAGGCGAAGCCGGGACATGCACGCCAGCGTAGTGACCGCCACGTGAGACTTTCGTGGAGGAGGTGGCATTGCCCGTGGATCGGGCAAAACAGACAGGAGCCCGAACCGACTGACCCCGCGTACGGGAGGAGCGAACGTGCCGCTGGAGCTGACACCGACGACGTACGGCGACCTCACCCTGGTCGGCGTCGCCGGTCCCGTCACGGCGCGGAACTGCCCGTCGTTCCAGCACCGCATCGGCGCGATGCTGGCGACGCGCCCGCAGGCGCTGCTGCTCGACCTCGCCCTCGTGTCCAAGATCGACCAGGCCGGCATCGGCGTGCTCAACCACACGTCCGTACGCTGCCGCCTCCAGGGCTGCGCGCTGGCGCTCTGCCGCGTGCCCGACCACGTCCGCGACGTGCTGGTCCAGGAGCGGGTCGACATCCCGTCGTACGGCACCCTCGCCGACGCGACCGAGACGCTGCTGTACGCCGCCGCCTGGCGTTAGGTCAGCGCGCGTCGACCTCGTCGGCGTCCCCCGCCGCGACGAGCAGCAGCAGGTCCCAGCACGGTGGGCAGAGCAGCACGTCGTGACGCGGGCGCAGCAGGGTCACCGCCTGCTGCCGGCATCGCGGGCAGATCGGCACGCCACACGCTCCCAACCCCCACGAACACCCCCTGCCCCGTCCCTATCGGCACAAATGGGGCGGAACTGTAGCGCCGGTCAGCACCGGATGTAGCCGATGCCGTTCCCCCACCTGCAGGAGTCCATCAGCGTCCCGGAGGCGTTGCGCAGGTACGCCGTGTCGCCGGCGTTGTCCCAGAGGTGCCAGTCGCGGCCCCAGAACCGGCGGGTCGCGCTGTCGGCGCCGACGCCGGTGTGCAGGTGGACCGACTTGCCCGCGGCGAGGCAGAACCGGCCGAACGTGTACATGTTCCCGCGCACGTCTCGCACCTTCCAGCCGGTGAGGCAGCGGGTCGTCGACGTGGCGGTGTTCTTGATGGTGACGTACTCCTTGTTGACGCTGGCGTTCGTCCCGTCGTCCTGGCCCGCAGGGTCGTAGTTGACCCAGACGATCTGGAGCGGCCCGGCCGCCTCCGCGGGCCCGCCGACGAGGACGCCGCCCAGCGTCACCAGCACGACCAGCAGCACCCTGCGCATGGGGAAGTCCTCTCAACGGCGCTCGCGGCGGACGTACCCGCGGTCGTCACCGTGCCAGGACTCGACCACCAGATGGTCGGGAACGTCACCCAGGCGGGTGAGAACTACCTCCGCGACGTCGATCCGGAACCGGTGCGACCCGTCCTCCGACGGCTCCTCGACGGCCGTGCCGGCGAGCTTCCCCTCGCCCGCCCACGAACTGCCGTCCCCACCGGGGTCGGACGTCGGCGAGTGCAGCGCGACGCGGCCGTCGCGGAGCAGGTCACGCGCCTTGAGGGCGTTCGCCATGCTGCCGATCCGCAGCTCCCCGTCGTCGGAGAACTCGACCTCCGTGCCGCTGATCCGCGGCGACCCGTCGCTGCGCAACGTCGCCATCGTGCTGTGCTTGCCGGCCGTGAACCTCGCCCGCACCTCGCGGGCGAGGTCAGGCACGGCGCGTTCGACCTCGGCCCAGCTCGCCATGCCGGACAGGGTGCCAGAACGCCACCGAAGCGCGCGAGACCGCCACTTCCGGAAACGCCCCCGCGACCCGCGCCGGGCACCTACCGTGAGAGGCGCACCCGTCGCCGGTGCCCACTCCTGGGGGGAATCCCGTGAACGTACGCCGCACCCGCGGCGCGGTGGTCGTCGCCGTGCTGTCCATGCTCGCCGTCGCCGGAGGCGCGTCCCCGGCCGCCGCGCAGGCCGCCGAGGACACCGTGGCGCCCGTCGTGACCGTGGAGTCCGCGCCGCCGGCGGCGACGCGTGACGACACCGCGACCGTGACGTTCAGCGCGACAGACCCGGAACGTCCCGACGCCGTGCTGACGTTCCGCTGCCTACGTCACTCCCCGCTCCTGCGGTCGGAGGGTCCCTGCTCGTCGCCGTGGACGGCCGGCTCCCTCGTGGAGGGCCAGCACAGCCTGCGGATCGCCGCCACGGACGAGGCCGGCAACGAGAGCATGGCGGTCTGGGTGCACTGGCACCGCGACCTCACCGCCCCCGCCGTGTGGTGGACGCACCTCGAGCGGTTCACGACCGCCCCGGGCGCGGAGTTCCGCTGGGGGGGCCAGGACGTCAGCGGCGTCGGCTCGTACGACGTCCGCTACCGCGTCGCGCGCTACGACGGCACCTTCGGGGCGTACCGCTACCGCGACTCCGCGCAGGGGACGACCGCGACGTCGTTCACCATCGCGCTGCGGCGCGGCTACACGTACTGCGTGAGCTTCCGCGCGCGCGACGACCTCGGCAACCTCGGCGCCTGGCAGAGTGGCCAGTGCACCGCCGCGCCACTCGACGACGCCCTGCTGACGCCCTCCGCGGGGTGGACGCGGCACACCAGCGCGAACTTCTACGGCGGCACGTACACGTTCGCGCGCACTCCGGGCCGGACCCTGACGCTGCGCGGCATCGCGGGACGCGGGGTCGGGCTCGTCGCGCGCACCTGCCCCGGCTGCGGCAAGGTCCGCGTGCTCGTCAACGGGGAGGTGGGCACCGAGATCTCGACCAACGCGGCGAAGACGACGTACCGGAAGATGTGGGGGATCAGCTGGTCGTACCTCCGCACTGATGCCACCATCACGCTCGTGACCATGGACTCCAAGCCGGTGTACATCGACGGTCTCGCCGTCCTGCGGGCATGACCGAGCCCCTCGGCGCGGCGTTCGCCCGCGCCGTCGCCGCGAAGGACGAGGCGCGGGTCCGAGACCTGCTGCACCCCGAGGTCGACTTCCGCGGCCTCACGCCAGGCCGCGGCTGGGAGGCGACCGGCCCGGACGGCGTCGTCGAGACGCTGCGGGTGTGGTTCGACGACGGCGACGTCATCGAGGAGCTGCTGGCCGTCGAGACCGACGCGTTCGCCGACCGCGAGCGCGCCGGATACCGGCTCCGGGTGCGCAACGGCGACGGCGCGCACCTCGTCGAGCAGCAGGCGTACCTGTCGGAGCGCGACGGCCGGATCGGCTGGCTGCGCGTGCTCTGCTCGGGGTTCCGCCCGGTCTAGGGGGTTCTAGACGCCGGCGCCGGCGGAGAGCAGCACACGCTCCGCGACGCGCACCGGCACGCTCGGCACCGCGATCGTCCGCGTGACCGTGCGCTTCCCCGACCTCGTCGTGATGCGGACCGTGCCCTTCGCCGTGGCCAGGCGCGACGTCGTGACGCTCGGCGACGCGCCCGAGCCGTACGGAGCGAGGTCGTACGCCACCTCGGGCGGCGCCCCCGCGTCGGTGAGCGTGAGGTCGACGACCGCCGTACCTGGCCGCCAGGTGTCGCGCAGCGTGAACTTCACGCGGCCCGCCGCGCCCGTCGCCGGGATGTCGTACGTCATCGAGGTCGGCGTGCCGCAGCCGTAGAAGTACGCGAGGTGCGTCCACGAGTACACGCAGGCGTCGAAGCTCTCGCCGCTGACGGCGCCCGACGTGCCCGTCGCGACCGCGCCCCTCGTGTGCTTGAACGTCAGCTCGACGCGCTCCCAGTTGACGCCCGTCGCGCTGACGGCGAACCACCGCTGCACCGTCGCGCGGGCGTGCGCGTGCGGCGCCGCGACGGCGGGCTGGACCGCGGCCAGCGTGGCAGCGGCGGCGAGGACGACACGGAGCGAGGCACGCATACCGTGCCCAACGAGCGCCCGCGGAGCGCGTCACGCTCCGCGCGGGAGCGCTACGCGCAGACGAGCCTGGTAGACCGGCACATCGCGTAGCCGGTGATGCAGTAGTACGTGTAGTCCGGGCATTCCTTCGTGTTGGCGGTGGTCGCGCCCGCGACGACGTCCGAGAGGTCGTCGGTCGTCAACTCGGCGAGCTGCTCGCGGCGGAGGGTGAGCTTGCGGCTGGTCATGTGAGGGGACCTTTCGGCGGTGGACGTAGCAGGGCGAACCGGACTCGGATCGTAGGGGGCTCCGCTGCCGCCGTACAGGAGCGGTCAGGTCGCGTCGGCCCCGCCGATGGTGTGCCGGTCGCCGCCGCGCGTGCCGTGGTCGCCATGCCAGTCGAGGACGAGCAGCGTCGCGTCGTCGGCGAGCACCGGGCCTGTCGCGGCGAGCACCGCGTCGGCGAGGCGGCGCGTCGTCTCCCGCGGGTGCAGGTCGCGGGTCGCGGTGATCTCGGCGACGAGGTCGATGACGGCGGCGCGGCGTTCGAGCATGCCGTCGGTCACGAAGACCAGCCGGTCGCCGGGCTCCAGGCCGAGCGTGTGCTCCTCGTACGTCGCGTCGCCCAGCACGCCCAGCGGCAGGCACGCCGGCAGCTCCACCGGCGTGACGCTCCCGGCGCGCGACAGGTAGGGCGCGACGTGGCCTGCGTTCACCAGCGTGAGCGTTCCCGTCGTCAGGTCGAGGCGGCCCAGCACGCCGGTCACGAACCCCTCGATCTCGAGGCCCTCCGTGTGCGCGACCAGGGCCTCGTTCGCTGCGGCGGCCTGGTCGAGCAGGGACTCGCCATGGCGGCGGGTGTTGCGCATGCTGGCCACGCAGAGCGTCGCCGTCAGCGCGCTGGCCGCGCCGTGGCCCATCGCGTCGGTCACCGACAGGTGCAGCAGGTCGCGGCCGACGCTGTAGTCGAACGTGTCACCGCCGACGCTCGCCGCCGGCTCCAGCCACGCGGAGAGCGTGAACGACCCGGCCTCGCAGGTGAACGCCGACGGCAGCAGGCGGCGCTGGATCTCCGCCGGCAGCGTGAACGCGGTGCTGCGCTGCCCCCACTCGAACAGGTCCGTGTGCCGGCGGTTCGCGATGACGACGAACGCGAGGACGTGCGCGGTGCGGACGATGTCACCGAGGACGTCGTCGGTCGGCTCGGTGGGCAGCAGCATCTCGAGCAGCCCCAGCGCCTCGCCGCGTTCGGTCACCGGGGCGTAGACCGTCCAGCCGTCGGTGCCCGGCTTGGGCGGGCCGACGTGGACCGCCTGGTCGCGGATCGCCTGCTCCCTCGGACCGCCGTCGAACGGCAGCTCCTCGGCCGTCTCCTCGTCGTCGTGCCGGTCGCCGCCGTCGCGCGAGCTGGTGGCGTACGCGAGGCGGACCAGCGACCGCCCGGAGAGGTCCGCGATGAGGAACGACACCCGCGTCGCGCCCAGCGCGTCCGCGAGCTCCCGCGTCACCGCCTCGACTGCCTCCACCGGAGAGGCGTCCTCGGCGGCGTCGAGCAGCCTGCCGAGGGCGCGGTCGTCACGCGGGACGTTGTCCACCGTCGGAGCATAGGTCCCGAGCCGTGCGTCGTGACGGCCGTCTCGTCGCGCCCACAGGGGAGCCGGTCAGAGCATGCGGCGCAGCAGCCGGCGCCTGGCGACCAGCCCGACGTGTGCCGCGAACGCCACGAAGAACGCGACGTGCGACGCGACGTGGACCGCGATGACGTCGTCGGAGACGAGCACCAGCCACAGCCCGCTCAGCGGGATCGCGAACATCAGTGTGTAGAGCGTGCGCTCCGTCCAGTGCGCGAGTGTGCGCTCGCCGGGCGTCAGTGCCGGTGCCCATGGCGGAAGCGTCGTCCGCCTGCGCCACCAGAGCCGTACGAGCGCGAGCGCGAGCACCGTGAGTCCGAGCGCCACGTGCACGGTGAGGAGACCGTCGTCTCCGATGTCGAGGCCCTCGCCACCCCGGCCGCGCCCGCGTCCCGACTCGCCGCCGCGACCGCGCCCCCTGCCGCGTCCGCCGCCGACGTCGAGTGCGTACCCGACCGTGAACTGCGCCGCCATCGCCGCCACCGTCAGCCAGTGCAGCGTCCTGGTCACCCGCCCGTAAGCGGGTCCCTGGTCGCCGGCCACCGTGCCACCGTAGCGGGGCTCGACGTCCTGGCGGCGAACCACGATCCTGGCAGGACAGAACGCCCCTCACCCCTCGAAAGGCACATGATGTCCAAGCTCACGCTCAAGAAGGAGACGCTCGCCGAGCTGACGACGGTCGAGCTCACCCGCGTCGTTGGCGCCGCCCCCACGCTGAAGGACCTGTGCCAGGGCCCGACCTTCTCGCTCACGTGCGGGTCCGAGGTCGATGCCTGCATCACGGCGCGCGGCTGCACCTTGTAATACGACGGAGGCCGTGCGGCTGACGCTGGCGTACCCGTCGTCAGCCGCCGCGGTCGCGACGCGACCGTGAGTTGTACGGCGACCTCGTGGGCACTCCGCACCCGTCGGAGTCGTGAGACGCGTGGGAACGACCCCATGCCTCGACATCGTCGACGTGTCGCGCGGCCGGGTACCTCGGCCACGAGCACTGGCCACGTGCGGAACACCTGTGCAGCGCCGCGTACATCACCGGAGCCATTCTCGGCGCAGTGCCGACGTGATCTCCGAGAATCGCTCCTCGGGGAGGAACACGTGCTCGCGCTGGGACAGCGCCCATGCTCCGAGCCTGCGATAGCGGGTCACGCCCTGATCATCGATCCGCGCGCCGACCAGCCTCATTTCGGCTATCGCCTCGTTCAAGGCGGAAAGATCCGACTCCGGCAACACCTCGACGACTATCGCCGGGCGCTGGGCTTCGATGAGGTCACGCGCGCCCGCCAGAACGAGGTGGTCGGCTGATTCGACGTCGACGAGGAGAAGCTCGACGGGTGGCCGCCCGGCGGCGCACCACTCATGGTCCAACGTGGTCGAGGGCACGCGGGACGACTCGGCGTTCTCCCGGAATGCTCCGTTGAGGCTGTGCGAGCATTCGACATCCGGGGTCGTGGGGAACGGCGTATGCAGCAGTACCGTGCCGACATGGTCGGCGACAGCCACGGCGCTGACGGTGACCAGGTCGTCCAGCCCGCTCGCTGAGACGTTGCGCAGCAAGGCCTCAGCGGTCCAGGCGTGGGCCTCGTACGCCCAGACCGGCCTGCCGTGGGCGGCGCAGAGAAGCGCGTAGTAGCCGGTGTTGGCGCCTACGACGATCACCGTCCCCCGGCCGCGGCGCGCGAGCGCGGCAACGATCCGCGGCAATGGTGCCTCGTACGCGCACCATCCGTCGCGGGCGGCGATCCTTGCGACGGAGTCGCGACCCCGGAGGGCGTGCATCCGGATCACGCCCGCTCCGGCAATGGAGATGGAGACGACATCGGATTCGACGTCGACATGCGACAGCTCGGCGTACATGGCATTCCCCCGTGCTTCACGTGTGCCGTCCGCGGCCACGCCACTTCATGACGACTTTCACGGTCTCCGTGATCGCCGCCGTCGTCAAGGCCACTCCCTGCGAGATCAACAACTGCCGTAGCAGATCGATCTTGTCCTGACCACCCATGGCTCCAGCGTCGATCAAGCGTCGCCGGAGAGGAATGGGAGTTGCGGCCATCGCAACACCGAATGACAGCGGTCGCGTATCGTGAAAACGTCGTCATTTCGGGGGCAGGCATGGTGGCTCGATGCGAGGGATGCGGACGTGACACGGTCCGCGGCGGCGACGGCCGGTGCCTCTTCTGCTGGTACGGCGCGCCTGTCGAGACCGCACTGGTCGTTCCACCCCCGCACGGCGAACCCGTCGAGAGCGACGCTGTCGCGGCGGTACTCCTCGGCTACCAGCGCTCGCACCGCATCCTGCGCAAGGAACTGGCGGCACGGCTGGGGATCTCGGCTCCGAAACTGTCGAAGATTCTGTCCGGGGCGCAGCGTGTCGACGACGTCGCCGAGCGCCGTTCGTTCGCGGAACGCCTCGGCGTCGCGCCGGAGGCGCTCGGCGTCACCACCAGGGCGGGCACGACATGGCACGGCGCCCTCGCGACGCAGCAGACCGTCAGGGCGGCCGCGACCTTGCGGCTCGTAGGGCAACCCGCAGCCGGCACTCGAACGTTGGGTGCCGTGCTGCCGGGCCTGCTCCGGGCCGCGCGGCGACAGAGCGCCGATCCCGCAACCCGAGCGCTGCTCGCGGAGGCGGCCGTCGAGTACGGCATCCTGCTGGGCGACGTGCTGCCGCAGCAGCACCTCGACCGTGCGGTGGACTGGGACTGGCGGGCGGCCCGGGCCGCTCGCGAGTCAGGGGACCTCGAACTCGAGGCGTACGCGACAGTCTGGGCGGCCCAGGAGCTGCGCAAAGCCGATCGACATGTCGCCGCCGAGCGCCTGTTCGCCGCCGCGGAAGGCACGACGGTGCCATGGGCGCGCGGATGCGGGGCGCAGCTACGCAGCAGGCTGTACGGAGCCCTCGGTGACGGGCGGGAACACCAGTCGTGGCTGACCCAGGCGCGGATCGCCCTCGATGTCATGCCTCACCACACGCCGATGTTCAGCGAGCTGACCGTCAACGAGGTCGCACTACGCGGCCGTGTCGAGATGGGCACGGTGACCCTCGCCGACGTCGACGAGCACGACCGGCGTGTCGCCGCGATCGATCTCGGGCGGGAGGCACCGCAGTGGCGAACGATGTACGCGATCACCCGGATCGACGCGCTGGTCCGAGTCGGCGAACGCGAGGAAGCGCTCGCGCGACTGCGGCATGCCGCAGAGGCGGCGGCGGAGTTCGGGCTACCGCGGCAGCTGGAACGGATCGTTCGCCTCGCGCGCGGCGTGGAAGCTCCGGCCGCGATGGACGTGGCGGATGAGGCGCACGACTACCTCAGACGGCTGGAAGCCCGGCTGTCGTCCGCGGCGTAAGAGCCTCTGACCTGCCGAACAGCCTCTCCGAGCACGATCCGGAGAGGTGGCGCGAACGAGCCGGCCTGTGAGCCAGGGGGCTTGTTCCTGCCAGTGGCATTGACAGCCAGTACGGGACACGTCGCAGTCTGACGGCAACGCTCGAAGCGTCGGAGCCACGACGAACCCGTTGGTCCCGCTTGCTTCTTCACTGACCTCGCTTGTTCACCGCTGCGGAGAAAGCCCTCACCGGTCCTCGGCCCGGCAGCTGTCGCTGTCGTCGCGTAGCACGGCGTGCTACAGTACGGTCATGTCTCGGGAGATCACGCAGCGCGAGCTGCGCAACGAGAGCGGCGAGATCATGCGTCAGCTCGACCAGGGCGAGACCTTCGTCGTGACGCGCAACGGCGTGCCGGTCGGCGAGCTCACACCGCTACGCCGGCACCGCTTCGTCCATGCCGACACCGCCGTCGCCCTCTTCCGCCACGCTCCTGGCATCGACGTCGAGAGGTTCCGCGCCGACCTTGACGCCGTCGCCACCCAGGATGCCGCTCCTCGTGCCTGACGCCGTACGCACGCCGCGCGGGATCATCGACACCTCCGTCGTGATCGACCTCGAGAACATCGACCCGGCACGACTTCCGCTCGAAGTCGCGGTCAGCGCGATCACCATGGCCGAACTCGCCGCCGGACCTCACGCCACCACCGACAGCGACGAACGTGCTCGCCGCCAGGACCGGCTCCAACGCGCCGAAGCAGCGTTCGACCCCCTCCCCTTCGACGCGGAAGCCGCCCGGGCGTACGGGCGGATCTACGCCGCCGTCGTCGCAGCCGGCCGTAAGGCGCGCGGCGCGCGCGCGGTCGACCTCCTCATCGCGGCAACGGCCTGCGCCGCCGACCTCCCGCTCTACACCCGCAACGGCGCCGACTTCCGGGCGATCCACGACCTCGTCGACGTGATCGACCTCTAGACCCGCCCGGCCTTCGGGGCGTTCGTTGAGCCGGGGGCCGCCGCTTGGCCTGCGGTACGCCGTCCTTAGACGGTCGAGCCACCCGTAGTCGCGCACATGAATCGCGTCGAATCCCCACGCGCAGGACAGCGATCCGGTGCGACAGGTTCGCGTCGAGGAGCAAGCTCACCCGTGCGCCGCCAGCGGCAGCTCACGCTCCTGCACCGCCGCCGCCGCGTACTCCAGCGCCGCCACGATGTCGGCCTCTTCGAGATCGGGAAGTCGCCAGGATGTCGGCGTGCGTGCGCCCCGCGGCGAGCTGCCCGATCACGGTGCTCACCGGCATCCGCAGGTCGCGGATGCAGGGCAGCCCGCCCATCTTCGCGTGGTCGATGCTGATCCGCTCGTACGACATCGCTCCTCCTGCACGGACGTTAGCCCGCTTCGCACCGGCCGACGCGGCGGTCGCGCACGCCTCGCCGACGACGCGCAGGGCCGCCGCGGCGCTCGACTACGCGCCGTCACCGGCACTGAAGGTGATCGACTGCCGGACCCGCCTGTAAGTGATCGGCGAACGTGGCAACGGGCCGGCATGACGGCGGACCCGCGAAAGGGCCTCTGACCTGCGGAACCAGCCTCTCCGAGCACGGTCCGGAGAGGTGGGGCGAACGAGCCGGCCTGTAAGCCGGGGCGTTACGAGGGTCGCGACCCTCAAGAGTTGCCGCAGGTCAGAGGTACTTTGCGGGACCACGTGGGGTCCGTTGTCACACGGATGTCACAGGAGGTCCCATGGCTCGTCCTCGCAAGGTAGCCCACGGCCGCGGTGTCTCGTACGAGATTACGTACCGTGTCGACGGGCGCATGGTCCGCAAGCGCTTCCCGACCTTGAAGCTCGCCGAGCAGGCGCTCGCGCGCGCCCAGGTCGCGGCGCTCGATGGCACCTACGTGTTCCGCGGCGACGCGAGGATGACCCTCGCCGAGTACGCGCCGACCTGGCTCGCGTCGCTGCGCGTCGAGCACAACACGATGGCCGGCTACCGGACCTACTTGAAGTGCCAGGTGCTCCCCCACCTCGGCGGCCGCGCCATGTCGTCGCTGCGGCGCTCGGACATCAACGCCTTCGTCGGCACCCTGGTCAACAAGGGGCTCGCACCGCGCACCGTCCGCCACATCTACGCGCTGCTCGCCATGATGCTGCGCTCCGCCGTGTACGACCGGCTGCTCACCGCGACGCCCTGCTACAAGATCAACCTCCCGGCGATCCCGCCGTCGAAGCTGTCGATCCTCACGCCCGAGCAGGTCACCGCGCTGCTGCGCGAGGCGCGGCCCGACCACTACGCGATCCTCGCCCTCGGCGTCGGCACCGGCATGCGCCAGGGCGAGATCCTCGGCGTCCGCCTGCGCGCAGTGAACTTCCTCCGCCGTGAGCTGTGGGTCGAGGCGCAGGCCAAGACACCGGCCGGCGGCGGCGCGCCCGTCATCAGCGAGCGACTCAAGACGCCGTCGTCGCGTCGCCTCCTCCCGCTCCCGGCGTTCGTCGTCGACGCGCTCGCGGCGCACATCGAGCAGTACGGCACCGGCGAGGACGGCGTGCTCTTCACCAACCCGCGCGGCGAGGTCTGGCGCCGCGGCTCGTTCAACGACTCCGTCTGGAAGCCCGCCCTTCGCCGCGCCGGCCTGCCGCACGAGTACGGTATGCACGCGCTCCGGCACACCTACGCGTCGTCACTCATCGCCGCCGGGCTGCACCCGAAGGTCATCCAAGCCCGCCTCGGCCACAAGTCGATCGTCGAGACGATGGACACCTACGGCCACCTCTTCCCGGAGCAGCTCCACGAGACTGCTGCGGTACTCGATGACCTGTACGGGCGTAGCACGGCCCTGGCCCTCTGAGGCCCGTCGATCGCATGAGCAGGGGCTCTGAGAGCCATCCGGGATAGTCCGAGCCAGTAGGCGACACCCCGCCTGACCTCGGCTTTGCGAAATCGAGTCCCGACTCGTCGGCCCGATCCGGGGCCGTCTGCGCTCACATGTGAGCGCAATGTGAGCGCGGAGAGTCGCGAATGCGGTCGAGGCCAGCAAGACCCAGCACGCATCGCACGACGCTGACGTGCGTGCCGCCTCGCGCGGCGCTGGTACCCGAGGCCGTGGCACACAGCAACTCAGCTGATCATTCCCGTTGTCCCGAGACCGATACGGTGCTCGTAGTGTCAGGTCCTGGCAATGCGTCAGCCTGCGATGTCGTCCTCTTCCGATCTTTGTGTCGCCTTGACGTCCATCGAGAGACTCATCTCTTGCGGCCTCGCCCGTCCCGGCGGAGGAGTCGCCACCAGTCCCGCAGTCGATCCTCAGTCAGGTCGCTGGGCACCGGGCCGACAGCGTGACCCTCGCGTGGGGGCGTGCTCGCGGAGTGGCGAGCGTGCCGCATGACCGACTCAGAGAACCCGGCGGCCAGGCTTGGCATCGACATCAGTTACCCCCGTCGCATCAACCGTACGCGCACGGTGGCGACTGCTCAACAAGTCGAGCGTTAGCACGTAGCGGGCGAGCGCAAGGCTCCGATCACGATCAGTAACACCCCGTCGGCCTTGCCGATACCGGATCGCCGGGGCTACTGTCTAGCGAAGGTCGCCAACGAGGGAGCGGACATGGACATCATCGTCGAGAAGGCCAAGCAGATCGAGGATGCGCGCGGACTCACCTGTAACTCTGGAAGTAACAATTCAGGTTCCCAGGGCAGCATGTGTAGGGGCGCAGACAGCCCGCTCGTCATCGACGACGCTGCACCCGCTCCCGCGCTTTCCGAGTAGACGTACCGGGGCGCCTGAAAGGCGTGAACACACCGCGCCACCCATTTCTTTTCGGTGCCGTATTTGCTGATGGCTTAGACGTCAGAGTTGTATGTCAGGGCGGCTCAGTTCGTGTGCGAGCAGATTCTGCCGCTGAACTCCGCCAGGTCTTGGGCTTCTTGATGTCGTGCGATGGTCGGAGTTTACTTTACGAGCTCAGCCAATCAAGCCAACTCCCCGCCGCCAGATTATCCGATCTGATCGAGGCCCTCTGCGATGTCGGTGGCCTCGTAGACGCGTCAAGTATGTGGCGATGGTGGTGCACCGCCATCGCATCGAACCCTCCTGTGTTTCCCGCTAATATGACCGCCGAACAGGCGTATGCGTTGCCGGTTTGGACTCTCGATGGATACAGCTCCGGGAGCCACGATCCACGAGTTTGGACGGACTTGCCTGGCAACCTTACATCTCACCGACGCAATTCTCTCGACCTGTCATCCGCGCACGTACGCGACAGTGACGAGCTTGGTCGCCGGACGTTGTCGCTGGCCGCCCGGGTCATGCGACCGCGTTCGGACGGGCATCTTGAATTCTCGTCCGCCGGGGCCATGTGGCCGATTTACCTTTGGGCGGTGACCCAATCGGGTGGCGTCTCGACAGTAAGCTGGGTCAACCACTGGTCGGCCACCGTGACCGCCTACAAGCACGTCGACTACGCTCGGCTCCTTTCCTGCTTCGTCCGCGACGATTCACTCGCGACTGCGCTAGCGGCCGGAGCTGCTGTCATTGTGATTACGGCACAGATGGACAGAGTGTGCGGCAAGTACGGCAATAGAGGCTGGTCCTATGTTCTTATCGAGGCCGGACAGGTACTGGCTCATCTCGAGCAGAATGCAAGCTCACTGGGCCTCTCTACACGGGCTTTAGGGGGCTTCTATGAGGCCCGAGTTCAAGAAGTTGTACTCCCAGAGGATCTAGCCCCCCTACTCTGCGTTCTCGTCGCAGACGAGCAGGGAGCCTGACCCGGTTCTCCGGACACGTCGGGTGTGGTGATCATGCCGCTGGTTCGGCGGCGGTGTGTAGCGCTTCGTAGTCGGCGGGGCTGAGCATGCCGAGGCTGGTGTGCCGGCGGCGCGGGTTGTACCAGGCCTCG